>JACOUC010000070.1 GCA_016178055.1 Chlamydiota bacterium
AGAATCTGGTTTTGAAAAAGAAATTCTCACCGTTGGAAATCCTGTGGATGGAGTTTATCTTTATCTCAAGTTGAAAGAAGAAAAAGAAGGAGTTCAGGCGCAGGAGGTTTTAGATTTAATCAGCTTGAACGGGGGAGGCCAGTTTGGATCTGGGGTGGGGCTAGGTTGTATTGATTTTTATGGGAATGTTCATCCAGATCAATTTTCCATGGGGGTCACCTTGGGCAATGTAAAAGAGAGACCTTTCAGTCAAATCTGGATGGATCTTAACAATGAACTTCTGCGAGGTCTCAAGAATCGCTTGCCCTTATTAAAAGGAAAATGCAAGTCGTGTGATTGGAAGAATCAATGCGGCGGGGGCTTGAGAACGCGCGCCCATCTTGCGTTTGGTGACCCTTGGGCAGAAGATCCCGGATGTTATTTAACCTTGAAAGAGATAGGCGCTAGGAATAAGTAGTTCATTTCTTAGATAATCTGGAATCGTAAATACGAAGCGATATGATTTCTCAACAAGTGAAATTATCTATTTTGGGAATGGTTCTGGGCTTGGGGAGTCCTCTGGGATGGATGTTGATTCGGCTTTTGGAAGAAGACCAAACTTTAGGAATGATTGCGATCTTAAAAGAACTAAGTCAATTTCGCAGTCTTTATATTTATCTTACAATCGGAACCATTTTTTTCTTTTCTATCTTTGGATATTTTATGGGGCATTTACTTCAAAAGGTGGTGAAAAAGGATGGTTTGCTTGAAGCCAAGACTCAAGACTATATGCGAATGGTGAGTTTTGTGGCTCATGAACTTAAAACGCCCCTGACTTCTGTAAAAGGCAGAATTGATTTAGTGTTGATGGGGCGTTATGGAGAGGTCGATGAGATCGTAAAGGAGAATTTAATCAAGGCAAACTTTGGGTGTGATCAAATCAATGAAATGATTTCTGTGTATTTGAATCTTGCTCGAATTGAGCGTGGAGAATTGAATGTCAAAATCTCTAAAGTAGATATTTATCATGATGTGATCTTGCCGGTTATTGAAGAGATTTCAGGGATACTAGAGGGACATGGCATGCGTATTCAGTTTCAAAATTTTATTGAAAATCAATCTTATGGGCTGGATGGGGATTCTCAATGGTTGAAAGTTGTTTTTAGAAATCTTTTTGCAAATGCTATTCGCTATGGCTACCGTGACACTGCAATTGAAGTTCGATTGAATGATGCGAACTCTTCGTGGAAGATCGAAATTTTTAACCTAGGTTACGGGATTCCTTTAGATTATTTAGAAAAAATATTTGAGAGATTTGAAAAAGTCCCCCGACAGGGCGAGATGGCTAATGTGGGAACAGGGTTAGGACTTTATATTGTAAAAGCCATCGTTGAGCAGCATTTAGGAAAAATTCGATGTGAAAGCGAACTGGGAAAATGGGCCAATTTTATTTTAAATTTTCCAAAGATGAAAATTTAAGCGGTTGGCATCTTTAAAACTGATTAAGTAATTCTTCAGGTTTTTGAATGAGCGATTTTGCCCCGCTTTGAAGGAGTTCTTCTCGGGTCCGAAATCCCCAGAGTGCTCCGATCGCATACATTCCAGCAGTAACAGCGGTTTCCATGTCAATTTTTGTGTCTCCCAGAAAGATAATTTTTTCTGGAGGCTCCTCCATTTCTTTTGCAATTTGAAGAGCGGCTTTGGGATGCGGTTTTTTGGGAAGAGTATTTTGTGCCCCTAAGACTACTTTAAATTTCCATTTTGGAAGAAATTGTTCCACAATGATTTTTGTAAAATCGTGTGGCTTGTTTGACAAAATGGATAGCTTTACTTGTCGTTTTGCTAACTCATCTAAGAGCTCTGGAATACCTGGATAGGGCTGTGTTAACTCATTCCAGCGTTTCTGGTACTCTTTTCTCATCGCCTGAACACAATTTTGAATCATTGAATCCTGGCGTTCTTTAGCTGGAAGAGCCATCATGGCGAGATATTCTACCCCTTCTCCTACAAAAGACTTATAGCTTTCAATTGGATGAATTGGGAAGTTAAAGTTTTCGAGAACAGTATTCATCGAATTGGCAAGATCCGCAAGGGTATCCAAGAGAGTTCCATCAAGGTCGAACAATACAGCTTTAAATTTCATAAATATATTTTCTCAAGTGAATGGGTGAAGGGAGTATTTCTTCACTAGAACAAACTATAAATATAAATTATAGATAACCTAGGTTTAAGCAAGAGAAAAAATAATGTAACTTCTTCTTGATTTATTTCGTCTATAAGTTTGAAGGGACAAAACCCCCTTCAGAAAGGGATGGATATGAAAAAGAAGATGCTTTATGGTTTTTTGGTAGGGACAATTTTAATTGCGGGAATGGGAGTTTCTCGATTGAATGCAAATGTGAGGCCTTTTGAAAAGCTGATGGCGCTTGAGGAGAGTGGCCCTGTCTTTCTTCGTTTGATGATGGACATATCGGATTTGAATATCACCACTGATCAGAAGGTAGCGATTCGTGCGATTTTAAAAAAGCATTGGCCGGAGGCAAAGCTGCTTCTGAAAGAGTTGAATGCCTCTCGGATTGAACTTCGGGAGGTGATTAAAAATAGTCCTAACGATGAAAAGCAAATCACCCATGTTGTGTATAAAAGGGCTGATGTTGCAGCGAAATTGGCCGTTTTGAGAGGGAAGGTAACGGCTGAAGCAAGAGCCATTTTAACACCTGAACAGGAAGCAAAGGTCCAGGCTATTTTTGAGAGGGTTGATCATCGTCTTGAACAGGCTCCGGATCGTGTTGAACAGTTCTTGAATCGTGAATAGTCTTAAGAGAGAATAGATCTATCCCGATTTTGGTCGGGGTGGATCTTTCTTTTCTTAAAAAAATGAAGGCAAATGTGATGGACGTATTAAGTCTCAAAGACGATCAATTGATTCAAGAAGCGCTCGGCGGAAATGAATCATCTTTTGAAGAGTTGGTACGCCGGTATAAGGTAGGGGTTATGAAAGTCGTTTACCGTTATGCGAGAGATGCCCATGAGGTGGATGATATGGCTCAAGAAGTTTTTCTAAAGGCTTATTTTTCTTTGAGTCAATATCGTTGTAAGGCCCCTTTTCAACATTGGCTGAGTCGCATTGCAACTCGTGTGGCGCTGGATCATGTTCGGTGGAGGAGCCGTCGGAAAGAGAATTTTTTTAGTGAAATGGCTGAGGAGGATCAGGGGGAGTGGTTGGAAGGTGTTTTATCGTTTTTGTCTTCAGAATCAAATCAAGAAAGTGAAGTGAATCAGAGAGATCGGGCAAGGCTTTTAGAATCCATTTTGGGAGAGTTATCCCCTCGGGATCAGCTGGTATTAAAGGCGATGGAGTTAGAGGGTCAAACGGTTCGAGAAATATCAGAGATGACGGGTTGGGGTGAGTCAGCGATTAAAGTGCGCCTCTTTCGGGCTCGTAAAAAAATGAGAAAAATTTTGGGAAAAAGATGCAAACAAGCGGAGATCCCGTTATGAAAAATGATCAGAAAGAGAAACTTTTGAAAATGGAAGAAACTCTATGGAGTTCAGTAAAAAAGACCTCGATCATTTTCCCTGAAGAGGGGTTTGAGACCCGAGTGATGCGACGGATTCGTGTGGCAAGTGGGGAAGTGTCATCAAATTTTCTAGAATTGCTTGGAGAACGGGCTTGGAGAATGGTGCCCATCGCAGCTACGTTCTTAGTGATTGTGAGTTTGCTTGCTTTTTTTAATTCCTCACAGGAAGGGGAAGACTGGATTACCCTCATGACGGGATCGGGGGTTCACTTAGAATGGTTGATGGGAGAGGGGGAAATGCTATGAGTCGTTTAAAGGCGATGGGTGGAATTCTGATTATTTTTATCATAGGGGTTTTGGTTGGAGGAGTCGGTATTCATTGTCTTGAAAAGAGAATTTTAACGCAAGCTTTTGAAGGATCTGGAAAACTCTCAACTTTTTTAGTGAATCGGATTTCTCGGAGGCTTGATCTTGATTCTATTCAGAAAGATAAACTAGCTATGATCGTTCAGAATTCACGAGAAAAATTAAAAATCATTCGTGTTGAAACCATGCCGCGTATTCAGGCTATTTTTCACGATGCAGAACAGGAAATTTTAAAATTATTAACTCTAGACCAGCAGAAAAAATTTGAAAAGTTAATTCAAAAACGAAAGACTTTTATCGACCGAATGATGGTTAAATAAGCCCCCTCTCATAAAATGAAATTTTTTATTCATTTTATGGAAAAAGGGTATAATCGGGGCTTAGAGGGAGGGCCTATGATGGGAGAAATGGTGAAGGGGGTACTAACAGAAGTAAAACGAATTGCCGTCATCGATGATACCCCAGATACAGTTAAGCTTGTAAGCGAAGTTCTTGCAGTAGAAGGTGTTGAGGTTCTAAAGGCCTATAATGGTGTTGTTGGACTTGAGATGATTTTACAGTCAAAACCTGATCTTGTGTTATTAGATGTGGTTCTTCCAGGATTAGGTGGTTATGAAATATGCCGCAAGGTTAAGTCAAATCCACTCCTTTGGTCTATTCCCATTATCTTTTTAACCTCAAAAGATGAATTAAAAGAGAAGGTTGAAGGTCTTTATAGTGGAGTGGATGACTACATCACAAAACCTTTTGAGATGGAAGAACTCCTGGCACGCATCCGCATGATTTTTTCTCGAAGTGCGAGATATCTTGACGCAAACCCGCTCACAAAATTACCAGGCAATTGCATGGTTCAAAGAAAAATTTCGGAGGTTCTGGATCAAAAACAATCCTTTGCTGTTTGTTATTTAGACATCAATCACTTTAAATCTTTTAATGATCAATATGGTTTTTTGAGAGGGGATAAACTCATTTTAGCCCTGGCCCATCTTTTAGTAGAAACCGTTCAAGGTTATGGATCATCTATGGATTTTGTGGGGCATATTGGAGGTGATGATTTTATTGTTGTAACAACTGTGAAAGTAGCCGACTCTTTGTGCGATAAAATGATTCAGGGGTTCGATCGCATTATTCCTTCTTTTTATGATTCTGAAGATCGTGATCGAGGAGTCATTTTGCTTGCGAATCGCGAGGGTATCCTTCAAGAATTTCCTCTGGCAACCCTTTCCATTGCAGTGGTTACGAATGAGAATAATCAAATTTCCCATGCTGCGCAGATTTCAGCGATTGCTGCCGATCTTAAGTCCTACGCAAAAAAATTCCAACGCAGTTGCTATGTGAAGGATCGTCGTCTCAAGCAACCGATTTAAATCGCACGACCCTCTTTTATTCTTCTATTCTCATTAAATTTTTTCATCAGCCCATGAATTTCTTGAATGTTATAAGGCTTATTTACAAATTCTTTTGCCCCAAGTTTAAGCGTTTGAGAATAAATACCCCAGTCTCCAAAGGCTGTGATGGGGATAAGTTCTGTATTCGGAGAATGTTTTTTGGTGTACTGAATAATTTGAATTCCATCCACTTCAGGCATGCTAATATCCGTAAAGATAATGTCATACGGATTGATTTCTATTAAATGAAGAGCCTCCCTCGCCTTTGTGCAGATGGTAATATCTCGATCGTCAGCCTCTAAAATGCTGTGAAGAATCTCAGCTTGGTCGTGATCATCATCCACCACAAGGATTTTAGTAGCCATAATTCCTCCTTTACCTCTCATTCATTCTAACATGTTTTGGAGGGGGTGTTTCTATGATTTAGATCATCCCACCACCTCTCGTTGGCCCTTTGGGCCAATCCACCAAAGGCGGACCTGCCTTTGGCAGTACGAGAGGTGGTGGGGTCGGGTCAGTTCGACAAAGTCGGACCCACCTTGGGTGGTACAGCAGGTGATGGGATCATATCTTGATATAAAAAATTGATGTGAATATGACTCTACTTCAAGTAGAATCTAATCATTTTACGAACGACAAAAATACAAAGGATGTTATGTATCCTTATGAGTTAGTGGTGATTGGTTCAGGTCCAGGCGGTGCTTATGGAGCTATTCGTGCGGCACAGTTAGGGCTACGCGTGGCCTTGGTTGAAAAAGATGAAGTGGGAGGAGTTTGCCTTAATCGGGGGTGCATTCCTTCAAAGGCCATTATTCGATCCGCTCAAATTTTTGAATTATTAAAAGAAGCAAAGACCTTTGGTATTGGGCTTGAAAAGGTCTCTTTGGATTACCCGATCGTGATTGAAAGAAGCCGAAAAATTGTGGATCGACTCAGTAAAGGTTTGGAATTTCTTCTCAAGAAAAATAAAGTGGATCTGATCAAAGGCAAGGCCTCGATCGCTGACCCTCATCGTGTTTTAGTTGAACCTTCTGTTACCTTAGACACAGAAAAAATTCTCATCTCTACAGGGTCGACTGTTAAAGAGGTTTCAGGATTTAAGATGGATGAAAAATTTATTATTTCAAGTGATCGTGCCTTAATGCAAGAAGTACTTCCCAAATCCATATTTATTTTAGGGGGAGGTGTGGTTGGGGTTGAATTTGCCTATCTTTATCGCTCTTTTGGAGTGGATGTCACTATTTTAGAGGCCCAGTCTAGACTCTTGCCATCGTTAGATGCGGATCTCGGTGCAGAGCTGGAGAGATCTTTTCGAAAAAAAGGGATTAAGGTTCTGTGTTCAAGCCGGGCATCCAGGGCGCAAGTAGAAAATTCTGTTCTAAAAATTTCTTATGAGGATAAGACTCGGGTAGAGAAGGAGCTTTATGCTCATCAGGTGTTGGTGGGGATCGGACGTAAAGCGCTTTCAGAAGAATTAGGACTTGAAAAATTAGGTATAGAACTTGCCAATGGATATATCAAGGTGAGGGATAATTTCCAGACATCTCTCCCTTCTATTTTCGCCATTGGGGATGTGATTGGTCCTCCACTTTTAGCCCATGCGGCCAGTGAAGAAGGTAAAGCAGCTGTTGAAATGATGGCAGGGAAAAGACATGCGCCGCTTACTAAAACGGCGATCCCTAGCTGTGTGTATTGTCATCCTGAGGTTGCCAGTGTAGGGCTATCAGAAGAAGAGGCGAAGAATTTAAATTTGACAGTGAAGGTAGGTAAATTTCCATTTCGCGCTTCGGGAAGGGCTTTGGCTGAAGGGCACGATGAAGGTTTTGTGAAGGTCATTGTTGATGGCTCTTCAGGAAAACTTTTAGGTGGGCATATTATGGGTGAGGGAGCAACCGAACTGATTGCTGAATTGACCCTGATTCAGTCTTTGGGGTTATCAGTTGAACAGGTTCTGGATGTAGTGCATGCTCATCCGACCCTTTCAGAAGCCGTTCATGAGGCGTTGTTGGCGTCTCAGGGGAGAAGTCTGAATATATAAATCCAATAAATCCAAAAATTAAACATCAAAAATCAAAATGACAAATCAAAATTTAAAATATTTTCCCTGCAGTAGCATTAGAAATTTTAGATTTTAATATGTCATTTTGCATTTTGATTTTTGGATTTATAGGGGGGGGCAGAGGGATTATTTTTATCACTTTCACACACAAATGGTTATGGCGACAACAACATTAACTTCACATTCTCGTCTTCCGTCCTGGATTAAGGTCCAGTTTCCGGGTCAGCCTGAGTATTTGAAAACACGGTCTATTTTGCAGCGCTTGCGTCTGAATACTGTTTGCCAGGAGGCTCGATGTCCCAATGTCGGGGAATGCTGGGAGAATCGGGCTGCGACCTTTATGATTTTAGGGGATGTTTGTACCCGAGCTTGTGGTTTCTGTCATGTTTCAAAAGGAAAACCAAAAACGGTTGATTCTGAGGAACCCCTTCGTTTGGCTCAAGCGGTTCGTGAATTAGAGATGAGGCATGTGGTGATCACTTCTGTTGATCGAGATGATTTGCCGGATGGAGGAGCAGGACATTTTGCAAAAGTGGTCGAGAACATTAAAGTATTGAATAAGGATGTGACGGTTGAGGTTTTAACCCCTGACTTTAGAGGAAATAAAGAATCTTTAAGGAAAGTTCTAAATTCCCCCATTGATGTTTTTAATCATAATCTTGAAACCGTTCCCAGACTTTACCGGAAAGCGAGACGAGGTTCCATTTATGAGCGCTCACTTCAGGTTTTAAAGTGGGCGAAGAAGCTGAGGCCTCAAGTGCTTACAAAGTCTGGATTGATGCTAGGTCTAGGCGAAACCTTTTCTGAAGTTTTTTCTGTTCTAAAAGATTTAGTCAATATTCATTGTGATATTTTAACGCTGGGGCAATATTTAAGGCCGAGTGTAGAACAGCTTCCAGTAGAAAAATTTTTAACTCCAGAAGAATTTAATCATTTCGGAAATGAAGCCCGAAAGATGGGATTTCGCCATGTCGAGTCAGGTCCCTTGGTGAGAAGTTCTTACCATGCGTGGAAGCAGGTATGAAAATTCAAAAATCAAACATCAAAGATCAAAATGACATATCAAAATTTAAAATGTTTCTGAAATGCAGAGGGGAAGAGGTATTTTGGATTTTAATTTGTCATTTTGGTTTTTGATGTTTGGATTTTGATATTTAACAAGGAGAAACCATGTCATTTCGTATTGAAAAAGATGCTTTGGGAGAAAAAAAAGTTCCAGTTGAGGCCTATTATGGGGTTCAGACGGAGAGGGCCATTGAGAATTTTCCGATCAGTGGAATAAAAGCCAATCCCTATTTTATTCGTTCGACGGTGCATATTAAAAAAGCTGCTGCCATCGTTCATAGGGATTTAGGGCTTTTAGATCACCCAAAAGCAGATGCCATTGTTAGAGCTGTTGATGAAATTTTATCCGGAAAATTCATGGATCAATTTCAGGTGGATATTTATCAAGCAGGGGCTGGAACCTCGCATAATATGAATGCGAATGAGGTGATTGCGAATCGGGCCAACGAGATTTTGGGTTTCAAGAAAGGGGAGTATTCTCCCATTCATCCCAATGATCATGTGAATATGGCCCAATCAACCAACGATGTGATTCCTACGGCTATTCGGATTGCTAGTTTGATGTTGGTGAATGAATTGATTCCAAGTTTGGATCATTTGTCAAAGGCATTTCAGGAAAAAGCAAAAGAATTTGATTCTGTGATTAAATCAGGAAGAACCCATCTTCAAGATGCTGTACCCATTCGCTTAGGGCAGGAATTTGGAGCTTACGCGAGCAATGTGGCGAGACACAGAGAATTGATACGAAATGCCTCCGCACTCTTGTATGAATTAGGCTTGGGGGGAAGTGCGGTAGGAACTGGGCTCAATACTCATCCTCTTTATCGAGAAAAGGTTGTGAAGACTCTTTCGAAGCAAACATCTATTGATTTTCGTCCTACAAAAAATTATTTTGAAACCATGCAGAGTTTAGCGCCTTTTGCAACGGTTTCAGGCGCTTTAAGAAATTTTGCTCTGGACATGATTCGGATTGCAAATGATTTGAGACTGATGGCCTCTGGACCCTTAGTGGGATTTGGAGAAATTGTTTTGCCTGCCCTTCAGCCGGGTTCCTCGATGATGCCGGGTAAAATTAATCCTGTCATGGCTGAAATGCTCAACATGCTGATGTTTCAAGTGGTCGGAAATGATACCGCCATCATGATGGCCGCTCAGGCGGGGCAACTTGAACTCAACGTCATGATGCCACTCGTAGGGTATCTCTTACCCCATACCCTTGAAATTTTGAAAAATGGACTTCAAGCCTTTGTTCAATTTGCCCTTTTAGGAATTAAGGCGAATGAAAAGCGCTGTTTGAAATATGCCGAGATGACGCCTTCGATCATTACAGCCTTAAGTCCTTATATGGGCTATTCAAAATCGGCGGAGCTTTTTAAAGAATCACTCAAACGAAGAATAGGAATTCGAGAGCTTGTGCTAGAAAAAAATCTTATGACCAAGGAAAAGCTTGATCAGGTGCTCGATCTTAGAAAGCTTACGGAGCCAGGGATTCCGGGGCAATAAAAAAACGGCCATTCGTTTCGTTGTTCACATCGCTTAAAAAAGAAGGTGAATGATATTGAAAATTTTTGTGAAGGCTAAACTGAAGGCCAAAGAAGAATGTGTCAAAAAAATTGACGAAACCCATTTTGAAGTGTTTGTGAAAGAACCTCCCATTGAAGGACGAGCCAATCGGGCGATTATTGAAACACTCGCTGAGTTTTTAAATCTTCCAAAATCGAGTCTGCAAATCATTTCGGGGCTTACTTCCAAGCAGAAAATGATTCAGATCCAAAATCCAAACATTAAAAATCTTGTCGGACAAATCAAAATTTAAAATGTCTCCCTTGCAATAGCATTAAAAATTTTAAATTTTAATATGTCATTTTTCATTTTGATTTTTGGATTTTGAATTAAAAATAAAAGTAGGGGTCAGGCAGTACCTGGGTGGACAAAAATTTACGGTCAGAAGCGTGCTAATACGTTGCTAGCGTTGAATCGATCTCTGTCGCCCAGGCGTGGATGCCTCCTTTTAGGCTTTTTACCCTTTTAAAGCCCATGTCTTTAAGCAATCGAGCGGCGTTGAGGCTTCGCATCCCGTGATGGCAATGAGTGATAATTTCATCGGTTGTGTCCAATTCATTCAAGCGAGTCGGCAGCTCTCCCAAAGGAATTAAAACGGCTTCCTCTAAATGACAGATGTCATACTCGTGAGGTTCTCGTACATCCACAATGACCACTTTTTTACGATTATCAAGAATTTTTTTGAGCTCTTGAGCAGTAATTTCCATCTCGGATGGGTTTTCGGCTTGAGCTTCTTCTCCTGGGCCCATTGCGCAAAATTCCTCATAATCGATGAGACTTGTGATGGTGGGGTGATCCGAGCAAATAGGGCAGTTTGGATCTTTGCGGAGCTTAAGCTCTCGGATTTTCATGTCCAGGGCATAAATAATCATAAGCCGGCCAATTAAGGGATTTCCTTTCCCTAAAATCAACTTAATCGTTTCAGTCGCTTGAATACAGCCGATAAGCCCTGGAAGAATACCTAGAACACCTCCTTCAGCACAGCTTGGAACGAGCCCTGGAGGAGGGGGTTCAGGATAAAGGCATCGATAGCAAGGGCCTTCTTCAGCTGCAAAAACAGAGGATTGGCCCTCAAAGCGATAAATACTGCCATAGACATTAGGCTTTTTGAGAAGAACGCAGGCATCGTTAACCAGATAGCGGGTTTGAAAATTATCGGTTCCATCGACGACAATGTCATATGGCTCAATCATTTGGAGGGCATTATTCGATGTGAGACGCTCTTTATAAATTTCAACATCGATGCTCGAATTAATCGATAAAATACGCTCTTTGGCGGATTCGGCTTTTGAAGTGCCGAGTTTTGCTTCGCTATGAATGATTTGTCGTTGAAGATTAGAAAAATCTACAACATCAAAATCAACAATGCCCATATGGCCAATCCCTGCCGCCGCCAAATAAAGTGCCAAAGGAGATCCCAGGCCCCCTGCTCCAATGCACAGAACGCGTGCATTACATAACTTCTCCTGGCCTTCCATTCCCACCTCCGGCATAATAAGGTGCCGGCTGTATCGTGCAATTTGTTCTTTCGTTAACATACAATCTCCTCAATGATGAAAAACGGTTTAAAGTTCAATGCTCAAAGTTCAAAGAAAACCCAAGCTTGGAAATCCTTGAACTTTGAACCTTAAACTATCTTTAATGAGCCTTCTTTATAGCTTTCTTTCATGAAATTCGCAAGAGTTTTAGAAGGAATTCTTTTGATAGGTGTATTACAATAGAGCCATGATTAAACGCATTTTAACCAAAGGGGAATTATCCACTCAATCTGAGATCGAGGGCAATTTAAAATATTGGTTGAATCAATCTCCTGAGGATCGGATTAGTGCAGTGGAATATTTCAGAAAACAATACTATGGAAGTTCAGCCAGATTTCAAAGATTTGCTCGTGTTGTTCAACAACAACAAAGTTGAATACCTTCTCGTTGGCGGCTATGCCCTCGCTTTTCATGGAGCTCCTCGCTTTACGGGTGATATGGATATTTTCGTAAAACCAGATCCCCAAAATGCAAAGTGCATTATCAATGCCTTAACCCAGTTTGGTTTTGGTTCCCTTGATGTATCTCCTCTGGATTTTGAATCACCAGGAAAAATTGTTCAATTAGGGGTTCCGCCGGTTCGCATTGATATTATTACTTCCACCACAGGGGTGTCATGGGAGGATGCTGTTTCTGGGAAAGTGGATGGAAAATATGGTGATATTCCTGTGAGCTATATGGGTCGGGAAGAATTTATTTCTAACAAAAAGGCGATGGGACGCAAGAAGGATCTTGCCGATGTTGAGGCCCTTGGCGAAGGTTAATTTTAAGTTTATGAAAAAGCGTTTTTTGGGGAAAACTAATTTAGAAATTTCCGAAATGGGTTTTGGTGCCTGGGCCATTGGGGGAAATGCCTATGGCCCGGTCGATGGTCAAGAATCGCTTCGCGCTTTACGATATGCCTTGGACTGTGGAATCGATTTTATTGATACAGCCGATGTCTATGGCAATGGACATAGTGAAGAGTTAGTTGGGCAAGCCGTTCATGGAAGGAGAGAAGAGGTTTTTCTTGCAACCAAGGCAGGTTGGGATTTTACCCATGGAGCGATCCGGAGTAATTTTGACCGCAGTTATCTTGCCTTTGCTTTAGAAGACAGTCTCAGGCGATTAAAAACTGACCATGTAGATTTATTTCAACTTCATAATCCACCTATGGTTTTGGCCCATGATAGGGCTTTGCTGGAATCGCTTCAGAAAATGCGTCAATCAGGCAAAATTCGTTCTTATGGGGTTTCAGTTCATTCTCCTGATGAAGCCTTTTTTTGGATTGAACATACCGATCTTCAAGTGATTCAAATTGTTTTTAATTTATTAGATCAGCGTCCCATTCCTCAATTATTGAAGATTGCAAGTGAACGAGGGATAGGGATGATCGCTCGGGAACCTTTGGCGTGTGGGATGTTGACGGAGAAGTATGGGGTAGAGACTGTTTTCCCAAAAGATGATCATCGGCGCCGTTGGCCAAAGGAAAAAAAAGAAGCCGATTTAGTAAAGATTTTAAAAATCAAAAGCCTTTTACAACCTCTTTGCGTTCCTCTGTCACAGATCGCCTTAGAATTTGTTCTTTCTTTTCCTGAAATTTCAACAACGATCCCAGGGATGAAAACTGTAGAGCAAGTTAAGGCAAATCTCAAAGCCATTCAGGAAAAATATTTAACTTTTGAAAAGGTTCAACAACTGGTTGATCTCTATCAGAAAGATAGTATCTTTTCACAAGGGCTATACCGAAATTAATGAAAATTGTAAAAACCTGTTGGGTCTAATAAAGGAAAGTTAAGGTAGAGTAGCCAACCAACGGCTGGCGGTCACAATTAAAATTTGCTGTTTTTGATTTGAAATTTTTCTTGCAATATTGGGTCGATTGACCAATTGCAAAGCAGGTATATTTAAATGCGACTGAAATTTCAAAAGACTCTTTGAAACTCCTGTTTCAGAGAGTTTGGCCTCCACTAAAATTTGAGGAACGTGATTATTGGCGATTAAGAAATCAACTTCTTCTCCCTCTTTATTGCGCAAATAATGTAAATCAAAGTTTCCGAGTCCAAGATCATTCCAATTTGAGACGGCTCTTAATAACTCTAGAGCAATCCTATTTTCAAATTTTGCTGAATCAGAAGGAATATTCACGACATCAAAAAGATAGAGTTTCTTTTCTTTTTTGATGGCCCGAGAAATTTTATTTGACCAAGGAGAAATTCTAAAGGCGATAAAAAAGGATTCAAAAACCTTTAGCCAATCTCGAACGCTGTTAAAAGAAACCTGAAGGTCTTGCGCCAGGTTTGACAAAGATAATGGGCTTCCTACTTTTGAGGGAAGGAGCGAAAAGAGTATTTCCACATCGTCCATATTTTTTAGAGAAGTCATATTTCTAATATCTTCGCGAATCAACTGCTGCCCATAATTTTTAGACCATCTTCGATGGACGGTTTCTCGCCCTGATAAATAGGGTTCTGGAAAACCGCTTAAGCGAGAGAGATTTTCCCATATCTTTAGAAGAGCGGGATCATCATCATCAAGCATCAACGGATCTTTGAAAAAATCATTAAAAGATCGGCGTTTTCCAGCAAGTTCGGCCAGGGTAAACGGCCACAAGGTCAGTAGAAAGTATCGACCCGCCAATGAATCTCCTCCTTTTTGAAAAACATTCAGACGACCACTTCCCAAAACTAAAAATTGATACTGATTTGAAAACTGATCATAGATTCCTTTCAAATAGTTTTTCCATTTCCTGTATTTGTGAATTTCATCATAAATCACCAAAGGGGGAGTGTTATCCTTTCGATGGACTTCCTCAAAAAATGTAGGTTTCTGAATGAGAAGTGATTTATTCGTGATCAAGTCCCAATTAAAATAAACAGAACTTGAAAAATCTTTAGCCAGCATGCGGGCAAACGTCGTTTTTCCAGATTGACGAGGCCCGGCCAAAAAAATCATGGACTTATCTTTGGAAAGGTCTTCCCAAATATGATGATAAAGAATTCGTTTAAGCATGTGACTATATTAACATTAAAAGTGAAATGGTCAAGACTTTTCCATGGTATAATATGAAAAAGTCATTTCATTAGAATGGTAATTTCAATTGCTTAAGGTTGTCTTGAATTGATAAAATCAGATTTTCTAAAATGAAGAGGGGAGGGGTCGATGAAAACAATACGTTTAGGGGCCTTAAGTTTGGGTGCGATATTTTTAAGTTTTGTTTCTTTAGGGAGAGCAGATTCTAAAACTTCATCTGAATTAACTAAAGCGGTGGCAATTTTACATCCCACACAAGGCAATCAAGTCAAAGGAATGATTAGTTTTACAAAATCTTCAGAGGGTATTTGGGTAGTGGCGGATATCGAGGGACTGACTCCAGGAAAGCACGGATTTCATATTCATGAGAAGGGAAGCTGTGATTCAGTGGATGGTTCTTCTGCGGGTGGTCATTTTAATCCTCATCAAATGCCTCATGCTGCGCCCAATGATGCTCAAAGGCATGAAGGGGATCTTGGAAATGTCATGGCGAATGAAAAAGGCGTAGCCCATTTGGAATATATTGATTCTAAAATAAGCTTAAACGGAGATGATTCTATTATTGGAAGAAGCGTTATTCTCCACGCCCAAGAAGATGATTTCAAAACCCAACCCACAGGGAATGCAGGTGCTCGTATCGCCTGCGGGGTGATTGAGGTCAGTGAATAAACAGGGGGTTTTTATCACGGGGACAGATACAGGAGTGGGTAAAACTCTTGTAAGCTGTGCCTTGGCCTCGTCTTTAAGCCAGAGGCGCCCGATTGGGGTGATGAAACCCTTTTCCTCTGGATCTCGTGAAGACGCGGAATACCTGAAAAAATTTTCTGGGCTTGAGACGGTTAAACTCGATCAAATTAATCCGGTTTATTTTCAAAAACCGCTTGCTCCTTTCAGTGTAAAAAAATTAGGGTCTGCCTCCCTTTATTTAAAAAAGATTCTTCCTCATTATCAATGGATGAAAGACCATTTTAGTTTTGTCATTGTCGAAGGAATGGGAGGGCTGCATGTTCCTATTGCTCACAACTTCATGGTTGCTGATTTAGCTTTAGAGATGAATTCACCTTTAGTGATTGTTGCCTGTCCTTGGCTTGGAACCCTCAATCACACCTTACTCACTTTTGATTATGCTTGCTCAAAAGGATTGGATGTGAGTGGCATTATTTTTAATGCCCCTCAGAGGAAGAGAGATCTTTCGGTTAAGACCAATGCTGAGGTGCTTAGACATTTGACAAATCTACCCATTTTAGGAAATATTCCTTTTATGAAGGGTTCATTTGAAGAGAAGGTTAAAAAAATTATTCAGGGTCGTTTTTTTGATCAGAAATGGTTGAATAGGATGAATCAATGAATGAATTTGGGTTGATTCAAAAGATTCGTAAGGCTGCATTCCTGAATCATTCTGAAGTTCTAACAGGAATTGGGGATGATTGCGCTGTTGTAAAATCTCCAAGAATGAATCACGTTTTACTTTTGACAGTAGATCAGGTGGTGGAAGGGGTTCATTTTTTAGCGGGGACTCATTTCTCAAAAGTAGGCCGAAAGGCATTAGCCCGTTCCATCAGTGATATTGCAGCGATGGGAGGCATTCCAAAATATGCCCTGCTTTCCTTAGGATTACCCAAGGGAATTTCTCCTAAAAGTGTCGATCAATTTTATCTTGGATTTTTAGAATTGGCTCATCCCTATTCGGTCGATTTGATTGGGGGAGATATTTCTAAAAGTTTAAAGGGATTTTTTGCTTCTGTGACTGTGATAGGTGAAGCGCCTCAAAAAGAAGTCATTTTAAGGAAGGGGGCCCGTGAAGGAGATTTTTTATTTGTAACAGGGCGCTTAGGAGGATCTCTTTTAAATCATCATTTGACGTTTCGGCCTCGAATCAATGAAGCCAGATGGCTTGCCCATGCCCATATTCCAAGCGCAATGATTGATATCAGTGATGGCCTAATGGGAGATCTAGGCCATATTTTAGACGAGAGCAAAGTAGGGGCTTATCTTTATTTAAATCAAATTCCTATTTCAAAATCTGCCCTTCAAATTTCTAAAGGAGATAGTCATAAAGCTTTGAAAAAAGCACTTTGGGATGGAGAGGATTATGAACTTTTATTTGCCTCTCCCCTAAAAGATAAGAAATGGGTTGAAAAATTTAAAACAAAATTTAAAGTTGATCTCTCTTGCATTGGAGAGATTGTTCGCGGAGCTCCAAAAATTTGTGTCAAAGATGAAAAAGGGAAAACAAAAGAACTTTCCAAAAAAGGTTTTTCCCATTTCTAAAGGCTCACATTCAGTGATCACTTTGAGCTCTGATGAGACTTATCGTTTGGGAAAAACTCTAGGACAGCATATGACTCAAGGAGTGGTCGCTCTTTTTGGTGATTTGGGGGCAGGGAAAACTGTATTTGCAAAGGGAATGGCCGAGGCTTTAGGTGTAAAAAATGTTGTGAGGGAAGTCGTGAGTCCTACTTTTATGCTGGTTCGTGAGCATGAAGGAAACGTTCCATTCTATCATATGGATCTTTATCGTCTTGAATCGGAAGAAGAGTTTGAGCAAATTAATTTAAAAGAATATTTTAATCGACAAGGAGTAACTCTCGTGGAATGGGCCCAGAGGGCCTTGTCCGTTTTGCCAACAAATCATATTGAGGTTTACTTTGAAATTTTAGGAAAGAAAAAAAGAAGGATAGAGTTTAGAAGAAATTTTCATTTCGCAAAAATGATAAAGGTTTTAAAATGAAAATTTTAGGAATAGAAACTTCTACTCGCATAGGGTCTTTTTCTCTTGTGGATGGAAAATCCGTTTTGGCTGAATCAATCATCAGTGAGAACTTACGTCATTCGGGGGATTTTGAACGTGCGCTTAAAAATTTGTTTGACCCATCTAAATTAAAGAGCAGCGATCTTGATGCGATTGCAGTAGGATTGGGCCCGGGCTCTTTTACAGGAATCAGGATCGGGCTTACGATAGGAACGGCCTTAAGTTTTTCTCTTCAGAAGCCCCTTTTTGGTTTAGGAACTTTAGAGGTATTGGCCCATCAAGTCGAATTTCCTCATTCAAAAATTTGCCCCATTATTTCAGCTGAAGCAGGTGAGGTTTATGGAGCCGTTTTTAAGAAAAAAAATAAAAATTTAGAAAAGACAAAAGAAGAATTTATGATTACAATCCCTGGGTTAAAAGAAGTTGTAGGCCCATCCGTTTTTCTTTTTGGTCCAGGGCTTGAAAGGGATCGACTTTTAATCGAAAAAATTTTTGGAGTTAAGTCTGTTGATGCCCATATCATTTTCCCTCTTGCCAGGGGAGTGGCTTTTCTTGCCCAAGATCCAATTTGGAGATGTGAGGGCGAAGCCGTTATTCCCCGGTATGTGAAACCGTTAGCGGTGAAACCGGGATGAAAATTCAAAAATCAAACATCAAAAATCAAAATGACAATGTAAAACTTAAAATATCTCCCTTGCAATAGCATTAGAAATTTTGGATTTAGGGTTGTCATTTTGCATTTTGATTTTTGGATTTTGAATTTGTTTCAGCAATGAAAATGGAGTCAAGGAACCAGAAAAAAACATGCCTGTTAAAATACTTGCTTCTAAAGCTTCAGAAAAAGTTTGGGCCGAAATTAATCAAGAAGCCCTTTCTCATAATATTAAGACCATTCGCAGCATCATCGGGCCTAAAGTGTCTTTATTGGGGGTTGTAAAAGCAGATGCCTATGGGCTGGGCCTCCTTGAAATTTCTAAAATTCTTCTAAAATGTTCTGTCAATGCCCTTGGAGTCACAAATGTAGAAGAGGGGATTTTGATTCGAAAAACCTTTTCTGAGGTTCCAATTGTTATTTTAGGTCCAAGTTTTTCTGATTATCTTGAAGATGCTTTAGAGTGGAATTTAATTCCCGTGGTTTCTTCTCTTGAATTGCTTAAGAAACTGAATGAAATTGCCTTTTTAATGGGAAAAAAGGCAAGGGTTCATCTCATGATTGATACCGGAATGGGCCGCATGGGTCTTTGGTATGAAAAGGGAGAAGATTTTTTTCAAGAGCTTCTTCGGTTAGAATCAGTCGTGATCGAAGGAGTTGCGAGCCATTTTGCTTCTTCAGATGGACCCCATTTAGAATTTTCAAAGCTTCAATTAAGCCGATTTCAGGATTTTTTATTTCGCCTTAAGATGATGGGGTTTAAAGTTTCTTTTGAGCATATGGCGAATAGTTCAGCCCTTTTAAGACTTCCAGATTCCTTTTTTAATATGGTCCGAATTGGAATTTTGCTTTACGGAGCTTATCCAAGCCCATTTCTTCCTAGAGGTGATTTTCAACCCGTGCTTTCCTGGAAGACTAAAATTGCTTTCATTAAAGAGGTTGAACCTGGAAGGCCTATTAGCTATGGCTCAAGTTTTGTGACCTCCCGTAAGACTAAAGTTGGAACGCTTCCGATAGGGTATAGTCATGGCTACGATCGAGCCCTTTCAAATCGCGGAGAGGTCTTGGTTGGGGGAAAGCGCTGTCCTGTGGTTGGGCGAGTAACCATGGATCAAATCATGATTGATTTGGGCCCCGAAAGTATTGCAAGGGTAGATGAAGAAGTGGTTTTACTTGGAACCCAAGGAGAACAGGAAATGACTCTGGAAGAGTTGGCGGAGAAGGCGGATACGATTCCCTACGAGTTAATGTGCCGGATGAAAGTGAAGAAAATATATGTTTAAAGTTTAAAGACTTAAAAGCATAGTTTACAATTTATTTTTTCATAGAAAGGATGTCAGCATGATAAAAACAATTTTTACCCAAAATGCTCCTCAGCCTGTGGGGCCTTATTCTCAAGCGATTCAGGCGGATCAACTGCTGTTCCTCGCCGGGCAAATTCCTCTCGATCCTGTGTCAGGAGAGCTTATTTCTGGAGGGGTCCAAGATCAAACACGCAGGGTAATCGAGAATATTAAGGCTGTTCTCGAGGCTGCTGGAGGAGAGCTTTCAAAAGTTGTGAAGGCCACTGTTTTCCTTAAGGATTTAAAGTTTTTTGATGATATGAACAAAATTTTCACTGAGTATTTTGAAAAGGTGAAACCCGCTCGCAGCACCCTTCAAGTTGCTCGTCTCCCGAAAGATGCAGATGTTGAAATTGAGGTGATTGCGGTTATTTAAAATCAATTGATAATTGAGAATTGACAATTGAAAATAAAGGTAAAAAAATAGATAAAAAATTCTAAATTATCCATTTTTCATTTTCAATTCTTAATTGAATTTATTGAGTTTATTCGCTTGACGAAGACTAAATTGTTGTGTTAGGTTTTCGCTTCGAAGGGGGGGCTTCCTATGGAAATGGTTGGAGATATCGAGTTTAAATGTATTCAGGATGAATGCTCCGGCATTATCCAATTTTCCCTTCTTGATGTAGAAAAAAAATCATCTTTTCAATGCCCTCAATGCTTAAACGATTACACGTTTAATCAAGAGTTAACTGGAAAAATTAGAAAATTTGTTGAACTTATTCTTGCGGTTCGTGCTTCAGAAGAAATTTTAGGCAATACATCGGTTGCCATTGATGTAGAGGGTCATTCTGTTCAAGTTCCTTACCGTCTTCTCTTAACCCGTTTAAATACGCTACTCACACTCAAAATTGGTTCCAAGGAAATTATATTTAAATTTCGTGTGGAGCCTCTAAAAAAGAAAGCCTCTCTCTAAATGGATGTGGGTATCCGAATCTTACCGGATCTGCAATTTAGTATTCTTTGTGATGATGTTCGTCGAGAGCATAATGGAAAACTCATCCTTTTAGGGCTTTTTGAAACCATTGGAGCGGCTCGTTTTCCTGTGGTTCATCCTACCCTTTTTGTTGTGAATCGCTGGTGCAATGGGGTAGGTGAATATCGTCAGAATACGGTTCTGCGTAAACCTGATAATTCAGTTTTGGCTGAGGACGAGGTGACCATGATTCAGCTCAATGATCTCAAAGCCAAACATACCGTTATTGCCAGATTTAATAACTTGCGCTTCGAAGGACCCGGTGAATACGCTGTAGAGATCCGGTTAGATGGTGAACTCAAAATTCGTTATCCCGTTGTTCTTGCCCTCTCTCGATCGTAATTCTCCTGAGATTTAATGGATGAAAAAGTTTAAATCTTACATTTTTAAGCATCGTTGGACGCTAGAATGGGCACTGCGTCTTTTTGGAGGCAGGCAAATTTTAGCAGACTATTTTATCTCGCGTATCATTTCAATCGGTGTTCCTTATGTTGACGCAACGGACGTTTTTAATAAAATTCGATCCTTGGAGGATTGGGTAAAGTTATGGTATCGGTTGGGCCTACGGCGTGAGTTTTTAGCAAAAGAAGCTGAGTCAAAGGCGTGTTTTCAAACGGCTGCGGCTTCTTGGATGATGGCCCGAGCTCTTTTTCAAGTTGCTCAATTTCCCTTTTATGGTCAAACCGATTTAAAGGAGAAGGTCTATAAGCGTTGTGCTAATGCTTACGCTAAGGCAGCTCCTTATCTTCATCCTCCTGCACAAAGAATTGAAATCCCATTTCATTCAATATCACTTCCAGGTTATTTGAGGTTGCCCATGACAGGCTCCTCAGAACGGTGCCTGGTTATTTTTGGGGGAATTGATGGGGTCAAAGAAGAAATGCATTATTATGGAGACTATTTTGTCCATCGAGGGTTTTCTGTCCTTTATTTTGATGCTCCAGGTTTGGGGGAATCTTGGACTAAAGTAAAAATGGATCCAAATTATACTTTTTTAGGGGAGGCCATTCACAAGTTTTTAGAAAATAATTCCCAGATTAAATTCAAAAAAATAGGACTTTTGGGTGTTAGTCTGGGGGGAAATATGGCGCTTCACATTGCAGCAAGTAAATGGCCCGTTCATTCTTGTGTTTCAATTTCTGCTCCATTTTGCCCAAAAAAATATTTTCATCATCTTGTGTTTTTAGTTCAGAAGGCTGCTCATCACATTGTGGGAGATAAAACTCTTTTGGATCTTTTTATGGATAAAATTTCATTAGAAGGAGTGATTTGTAACATTGGTTGTCCACTCCTTGTGATCGGGGGAGCTCGTGATACCATTTTACCAGGGGAAGAGGCATTGAAGATTTATCAAGAAGCTACAGGCGTAAAAAAACTTTTATATTATCCCGATGCGACTCATGGCTGTCCTGAAAAGACAATAGAGATGTTTTGGAAAATTGAACAGTGGTTTAATGAGACGATG
The DNA here is from genome assembly GCA_016178055.1 of Chlamydiota bacterium. Lineage (NCBI taxonomy): Bacteria > Pseudomonadati > Chlamydiota > Chlamydiota bacterium. The sequence goes on from JACOUC010000070.1 coordinate 21,680, forward strand.
AAATGATTATAAAGGTTACCAGTTGCCGGTTCCCCGTTACCGGTCTCAAATCATAAACAGTAAAAAATCCTTATGAAAAAAATTTTGATTCTTGCCATTGACCAAGGAACCTCTAGTTCACGTGTTCTTGTTTTTGATCATTCAGGTTTCTGCCGAGCGATTGCTTCTAGACCCTTGCGTCAGCATTATCCTAAGCCCGGATGGGTGGAGCAAAATCCTGAAGAAATTTGGCAGACGGTTTTTATCTCTATTCAGGAAGTCCTTGAAAAGATAAAAGGTCCTTATTCTATTGCTGCCATCGGTATTACCAACCAGAGGGAAACGACTCTTTTCTGGGAAACCAAAACAGGAAAAGCTCTGGGACCGGCTATTGTTTGGCAATGTCGAAGGAGCGCTGCCATTTGCGAAGAATTAAGAAAATCTTTTGGCGATGACTTTTTCCATCAGAAAACAGGACTTGTGGTCGATCCCTATTTTTCGGCAACAAAAATTTTGTGGAGGTTTCGGCATGAGCCTCATTTGAAGCGACGTGCTCAGAATGGGGAAATTCTTTTTGGCACAGTCGATAGTTGGATTTTGTGGAAACTGACAGGGGGAAAAACACATTCAACGGATTTAACCAATGCTTCTCGAACCCTTCTTTTAAATCTTAGAAAAGGGCAATGGGATGATGAAATATTGACGGCGCTTAAAATCCCTCATCAAATGTTACCTTGCATTCAAGACTCTATTGATCACTTTGGTGTAACCGCTCAGATTGGGAAGCTTCCATCTGGAATTCCAATGATGGGTATTGCCGGTGATCAGCAGGCAGCCCTTTTTGGCCAGGCCTGTTTTGAACCTGGAATGATTAAAAATACCTATGGAACGGGATGTTTTATTTTATGGTCGCTTGGTAAAAAATTTGTTTTATCCAAGAAAGGGCTGATTACGACCGCGGCTTGCTTTGGGAAGAATCGCATGGGTTATGCCCTTGAAGGAAGTGTTTTTATCGGAGGAGCTGTTATTCAATGGCTTCGGGATGAATTAAAGGCTTTAAAGGATTCAAAAGACTCAAGCCGCCTTGCTCAGAGTTTAAGAAGTAATGAGGGGGTTTACCTTGTTCCTGCTTTCACAGGTCTAGGATCTCCCTACTGGGACCCACATGCCCGAGGAGCCATTTTTGGGCTCACACGTTCAACCTCTCAAACCCATATTGTGAGGGCTGCCTTAGAAGGAATTGCTTATCAGGTGAAAGATGTTCTGGAGGTGATGTCTAAAGAAGTTCATATCCCTATTAAGGAATTAAGAGTCGATGGGGGTGCCTCTAAAAATAATTTTTTAATGCAATTTCAAGCCGACATTCTTAGGGCAGGAGTCAGTCGCCCTCGAGAGATTGAGACCACTGGACAGGGCGTAGCTTGGATGGCTGGACTCGGGATAGGTTTTTGGGAAAATGAACAAGAACTATGCTCTTTGAGAAAAAAAGATCGATCCTTTCTACCAAAAATGAAAAACGTAGAGATCAAAAAACTTTATCAGGGTTGGTGTATGGCGGTTCAGAAAGTGTTGGTTTCCAATTAAAACCAAAAATCAAAATGCAAATATCAAAATGACAAATTAAAATTTAAAAATTTAATCATCTCAGGAATTTTTTTTAATAAATCTCTACCGCAATTTTGATATTTAATGTTTGATATTTGATTTATTGAGAAAACACGATGCTCACACATGCATTTGAAAAGTCCCATCTACTTATCTTTGGTCATCGGGGCTCTCCATTACGATTTCCAGAGAATAGCCTTTTAAGTTTTAAGGAAGCGATGAATGCTGGAGCCGATGGGATTGAATGTGATGTACGTTTAAGCCGAGACTATCAAGTTTTTGTCTTTCACGACGAAAAAGTATTGAGGCTTACTCACCAGAAAGGTTCTTTTAAAGATTATTTCGCTCGAGATATAAAAAAATTAGATTTGGGGTATCCCTTTGGAATTTCGAGAAAAATTCAGATTCCTACTTTAGAGGAACTTTTAACAAGTTTAGGAAAAAGAAGTCTCTTTTACATTGAGTTAAAGGGAAATTTTTCTTTGGAAACTCAAATGCATTTACTTGCTCAAAAAACGATGAATGTTCTCAAAAAATTAGAATTAATTGACCGATCTATTTTAGTTTCTTTTGACTACAAGGTAATCCGATGGATTAAGAAAAAAAATCCAAAATATATGACAGGTTTAAATTTTTCTAAATTAGAAGAATTAAATGCCTCGCGAAAAGACCATTTTCATTATTTAGATTGTTTGTGTCCTCAATTTTCTTTGTTAAACCCATCCTTAATGAAAGAGGCTAAGGACCATTCTTTAGATGTAATGACTTGGGTGGTGAATACAAAAAAAGACCTCTGTAAGGCTATTCGCTTAGGGGTGAAGGGTGTCGTGACTGATGATCCCAAAAGAGTTGTAAGGGGTAAGAAAAAACTAGGATTAGGATTGAAGTAGTAGTGGGGCTGTATACAGAGCAAAAATATTAAGAATGGTATGAACAGCAAAGGAAATTTCCATTCCATATTTTTTCATGAGTTTACCTAGAATGATTCCAATCACAAAGGTTTGAACAAATTTTACCCACCACGTTTCAAGAATACCAAAATGTCCCAGTGAAAAAAGAAGGGAAGAAAATAAAATGGCAACGACCCCGTTCCATGTATATTTCTTAAAAATAAATCTTACAAATCCTTGTATAAAAAGCCTAAAAACTATTTCCTCGTAAAAGGCTACGGTCGTAAAAATAAGGATGGAACTTAGTTCAACGTGAATTTTTGAAGCATTAAGACTCGTGAGGCTGTCTCTTAGAAAACTTGCCACTTGAGGATGGGTCCATTGAAAGAGAAAAAAGGTCAATAGACAAACCGTAAGGGCATAAACACCTATCACTCGAAATATTTTATAAAAACCAAAGGGGAGGGGATGTTTTTTAGGTCGAGTGAAGTAAATAATGAAAGGGAGACTGGGTTGATTTAGGCGCCGTGAAATCAGCATTCCAGAGATAAGATAAAAAAAGATTGTTATAATATGGAGAGCAACGATCCAAACGGTATTTTCTATTCCCCGTGAAATTAAGGTTAGAAGTTCAAATAGAGCAAACACCGCCGTTATATTTTTCGAAAAATGCCCATAAATTCTTGATGCACGTTTGTGTTTAAAACAAAAACCGACAGCGCACACGAGAAAAAATAAAAGGAATATTTGAAAAATTAAAGTAAAATTCATAACGATAGCGTACAAGGTATAGCATTGAGCGTACAGGAAAAATATGATATGCAGTAGAAAAACACTCAAAAATGGATTACGAAGAACGTTGGGAGGCATTTTGATTGGTTTGGGGTGGATTTTGTCTCCGCTCACTTGGTGGAATGACTGGTTTATCAATTTACCTCTCAGTTGGTTGTTGGCTGGTTTTGTCGCACGTCAAGATCAAGCTGCTTTTGGAAAATATTTTATTTTCTTTTATTGGTTCACGAATCTTCTAGGTTTCCTTCTCATGTACCTCGGATGGCGGTTTGCTTTTTTCATGAAAAAGGTTTCAAGGCGAGAAATATTTATTTCTTTTTCAGTCTCTCTTCTCTATACAGGCGTCATATGGATTCTCGTTAAATTTGAAATTTTGAAACCTTTGTTTTAGTGGTCACGGGTAACGGGTTACCGGTAACCCGTTACCCGTGACCCGTCTGTTGATTTTTTTCTGTACGCTCAATCCTGAACATTGTAGGCTATAGCATATGGCCTCTGAGACCTTTGATGTTATTGTGGTGGGGGCAGGTCCTGCAGGAATTGCTGCAGCGATTACCACTTCACGAGCAGGCCTCTCGACAGTCGTTCTAGAACGAGGGAACCATCCTGGCTCTAAAAATCTCTTTGGTGGAATTTTATTGACTCCTGAACTTCAAAAAGTTGTTCCAGATTTTCTTGAAAAGGCCCCTCTCGAACGTCACATTTCAAAAAAACGTTTTTCTTATGTTTCCCCTGAATCTGAGATTGCCCTAGATATTTGGTCTAATCGCTATAATCAAACGCCTTTCAATCATTCTTTTACAGTCATGCGCTCCAAATTCGATCGCTGGTTTTCAACTCAGGCTGAAGAGGCGGGCGCTCAATTGCTCACGGAAGTGGTGGTAGACGATTTAATTGAAAGGGATGGAAAAATTATTGGAATCAAGGCTCGTGGGCAATCTGAAAGAGAGTTTGATGAATTGTATGCCTCTTTAATTATTTGTGCTGAAGGGGCTAATTCCATGTTGGCAGAAAAGGCGGGTTTAAGAAGTGGAAAAAGCCAGATGAATCCCGTCAATCGCACCGTAGCGGTGAAAGAAGTCATTCGTCTGAGTAAAGAAAAAATTCAGGATCGCTTTAATGTGAGAGAGAAAGAAGGCGTTGCAATTATTTATTTAGGCGATGTGGTTAAGGGAGCCTTGGGTACAGGATTTCTTTATACCTACGAGGATTCGATTGCGGTTGGACTTGGGTGTGAAATGCAGGACTTGATTGACCGAAAAATGGCCCCCTATGATCTTTTGGACCATATGAAGTCTCATCCGGTGATTGCCCCTCTCCTTGAGGGGGGAGAGGTGATTGAATACTCAACACATATGATTCCTGAGGATAATTATAAGAATTTGCCCAGACTGATGCGCGATGGCATGTTGTTAGTAGGGGATTCGGCAGGATTAATTAATAATTCCATTTTTCAGGAAGGAACGAATATGGCTATGGCCTCTGGATTTTTTGCAGGAGAAACAGCCATAGAGGCGAAAAAGAAAAGCGATTTTTCAGTTCAAACTCTTTCGATCTATCGTCAAAAGCTAGAAGATTCATTTGTCCTAAAAGACATGCGCCAGTACAGTGATTTTTTAGGAGTGATGCGGGACCATCGCGAATACTTAAGTACTTATCCCGAAATGACGCTTGATTTTCTTGTTGAATATTTCACCGTCGATGGCCGTTCAAAAAATGAACTCAAGAAAGATGCTTTTCGAAAAGCGAGAAAAAAGATCAAGATCTCTAGGATGGTGAGAGATTTAATTCGTGCACGAAAACTGATATAACAATGGAGGTCTCTATGGCTTCTATTCCTAAAATTTCAATGGAGGATCGACTTTTTTTAGTTCAACGCAATTTTGACAAGAAAAGTCATATTGCGATTGATCAAGAATCCTTTAAAAAAGATCCCATCAAACCTATTCTTTTCTTATGTCCAGCAAAGGTCTTCATTCTTCATGACACTTCAGGTGAGTGTATTATCAACCATGAGAATTGTCTTGAGTGTGGAACTTGTCAAGTCGCCAGTCGATATGTGAAATGGACAAATCCGAGCAGCGGCTTTGGAGTAACATACAAATATAGCTAATGCTTTGACTTCGTTCCGGTATAATTAAATTCAATGCGAATCCATAATCCATCGGTTCGAATATATGAAAGAACATCTTGAGGGAGAGGCGCAAACGGAGCTGTTTTTTCAATTGCACTGATTGGATAGCGTATCGCAAGGTCACTCCCTTCATTTTCAAGAACCTGTAAATCACTAATTTTTCCATTAGGCAGGATTTTAAAGGCGACCACCGTTCGTTTAATTTTGGGGGGTAATCCACTTGAAAATTCATGAGAGGAATAAAGTTCCAAATTCCAAAGATAAGAAATCTTTTTAAATTCTTTAGAAAAATATTTGGCAACGGCATTAGACTTTGCATTATAGCTCCATTCATCTACAATGTCGGCCGCAGTTAAGATTTGCCTTTGAGGGGGACTGGTAAAATCATCCTGACTCCTAGGATGGGGAATCGCTAAATCTTCTACGGCTGGTTTAGGGGGTGGAGCTTTTACTGCTGAAGTTTCTTTCTGAACGGGTTCTTTTTTTAAAGTTTCTTTCAAGACTTCTTGAGATTTATTTTTAATAGGTTTTGCTTTTGGTTTTTTCTCGCGAACTGGTTTTTCTCGTGGCTGCAAGTTTGAAGATAAGCTGGATTCAGTACGAGCAATGCTTTTATGCTCCACAAATCCTTCCTGATAAGGATCTCCCTTGGGTAATTTTGGATTTTCTTTAGGATTTTTGGCTGCAGTATTTTTTTCAGACACAGCGGTTGTTTCACCTTCTGGTTTTCGCTCTGTAGCGTGTGCTGGAGCAGGCAAAAACTCTAAAGTAAGATCTTCTTTATTTTGAATTGGATGGAGATGGACAGAAGGAAGATTAGGAGAAAATGAATTCTCAGCAAAAAGGGCGATTCCGGCTGTGTGTAGAATGCTGGACAACAGAAAAGCAACTAAAAATTTGAATGTATTATTTTGATATTTCATTTTTTATTTCTTTCATTTAAGAAAAACTGTCTTATTATATCAAAAAATCATCCATTAAAATTCATCATGTTTAAATTCAATTCTGTCATCAAGCATTGGCTCAAAATTACATCAGGTTGGTTGCTTATTATGGGTGGAATTCTGGGCCTTTTTCTTCCTTTTCTTCAAGGAATCTTAATGATTTTGAGTGGCCTCGCTATTTTATCCAGTGAATATTCTTGGGCAAAGCGCTGGATATTTTGGTTTAAGAGTTGGGTCAAGAGAAAGTGAAAATGAGACGGGCTATTTTATAGCAAAAATGAGGCCAAGATAGGTTATAATAAGAATGTGGGAGAGTTTTGATTTTTGAAAGGAGATGCATATGATCAGTTTTCGACAAATTGAAGAATTGATTGAAATGAAACAAGGCACGGAACCGATTGTTAATCTTTATCTAGGGGGTGAGGGTAATCGCTATTCAAAAAAGGATTATGAAAATACTGTGAAAGATCTGTTTAAAGAGCGAGAAAAAGAGATTGAGGCTTTCTCAAAGGATAAAGCCCATAAAGTGTCTTTGGAAAAAGATAGTGAAAGAATTCGTCAGTACGTTAAAGAAGAACTGGACTGGAAAGGAAAGAAGGGGTTAGCCATTTTTTCTTGTTTTGGGAAAGATTTTTGGCAGGTTTATTCCTTGCCACGTAAGGTTAAAAATTTATTGGTTGTCGATCGAACGGCCTATATCCGTCCTTTGATGAATCTTTTTGATGAGTATCGCAGGTTTTGTACGGTGTTGGTGGATAAAACCAAGGCTAGAACTTTCGAGATTTTCTTAGGAGAAATTGAAGAACATACTCAAATTGTGGATCAATTTTCTAAGAAGGAAAGAGTCGGGGGATGGAAAGGTTATGGCGATAATAAAATCGAGCGGCATTTGACGGAGGAGATTCATCGCCATTTTAAAAAAGCATCTGAGGCACTCATGGATCTTTTTAAACAGTATCACTTTGATTGGATGATTTTAGGAGGGCATCATTCAGATTTTTCAGAATTTGAAAAAGCGTTACATCCCTTTTTAAAAGAGCGAATGATTGGGCATCTTGAAACAGATTTGCATATTTCAAAAGAGGAGGTTTTAGAGAAATCATTGGTGATCGAACATGATGTTTTAAAACGCCAAGGGGAAGATTTGCTCAAAAGATTAAACGAATTATCGGGTGAGAAGATGGCTGTCAGTGGTGTTTTGGGAACATTGGCCGCTTTTCGAAGGGGACAGATTCATAGTCTGGTCGTCAGTAAAGAATATTTAGTTCCAGGAATGAAATGTTTAAAATGTCACTATCTTGACCGAGATAATAAGGAGTGCCCTCTTTGCAAAGAACCGCTTCATCCTATTCCAGATTTAATTGACGACCTCATTGAAGCTGTGGTTGGACAAGGATGTAAAGTGGAATATGTTTGGGATAAAAATGGTCGAGCAAAGGAATGGGGAGGGGTGGGGGCGATACTACGGTTTAAAGTTTAAAGACAACAAAGACAAGACAAGTTCAAAATTCAAGGGGATTATTCCTTATTTTCATTGAGGACTTTCTTTGATAGCATGTCCTTCATTATTTCTTTAATCTGAGGAAGAGGTTACTCCCATGCGTCCAAAAACAGAGAGAACAGTTGAAGCGCTTCTTAAAGAAAAAAAGATTTTTGAAATTGTCAATCCACGTCTGGTTCAGGCAACCCCTGAAATATCACTTGCAAGTGCAATGGCCCTGATGAAAGAGAAAAAATCTGGCTATATTGTAGTTGCTGAAAACAAGAAAGCGGTAGGCATTTTTACTGAAACAGATGTGGTCCTAAAAATTTTAGGAAGGGATGTGGACGAGAAAAGATCTATTGTTGAATTTATGACAGCGGATCCACCCACTTTAAGCTTACAGGATTCAGTCGGTCGAGCCATCGATGTGATGGGAGAGCGCCGTTTCTATCACATTCCTCTTGTGGATGAAAAAGGTGATTTGGTTAATGTGATTTCTGTAAGAACGTTGATTCGATTTTTAGCAGAGTTTTATCCAACTGAAATTTATAATCTTCCTCCAAAACCCGGTCAAATCATGTTGACTCAAGAAGGGGGATGATCCCCCCACCTACTGTTGACCCTTCGCCCCACCACCTCTCGTTGGCCCTTTAGGGCAGTCCACCAAAGGTGGACCTGCTTTTGGCAGTACGAGAGGTGGTGGGGTCGGGTCGTCCGACAAAGTCGGACCCACCTCTGGTGGTACAGTAGGTGGGGGGATGACAGAAAGTTCAAAGTTTAAAGTTCAGTGCGCCAAGCAAGCCAACAAAAGCAAGCCGAAATAAGGAGCCTGAGTAAAGGCTAACCACCGACTCAGAACTGAACTCTGCACTTGGAGAGGCAACGAACCGAGTGAAGCCAGAGGGA
>JACOUC010000071.1 GCA_016178055.1 Chlamydiota bacterium
CGTCAATCTCCTTCCCTCTGGCTTCACTCGGTTCGTTGCCTCTCCAAGTGCAGAGTTCAGTTCTGAGTCGGTGGTTAGCCTTTACTCAGGCTCCTTATTTCGGCTTGCTTTTGTTGGCTTGCTTGGCGCACTGAACTTTAGACTTTGAACTTTGAACTATTTTATTTTTTACCGTAAATTTCCCCATACATTCTAAAAGAAACAATCAAAATCCAAAACATCACAAAGGGGGTCAAAAAGCCCACCAGCGGAAAACTGACCGTTGAATTTAGATGAGCTCGAGCAGACATCATGTATTCAAAAAGATTAAGATCCAGAGAAATCTTGATAATCTGCATAACACCCAAAAGGATGAGAGAAGCGCTGATGTACTGAGACGCTTTGGATTTTAACTCATTTAGAATCTCTAAGAACTTAAAAGCCGATAAGACCTGACCCGTTTGAGCCACTTTACAAAGGGCAATTGCAATAAAAGGACTCACCAAAAGGATTAAAATACCGATCACCAGCTGTAGCAATGAAAAAACGGCTCCTAACACAGGCACTTTGGCCGTTAAGACTCCAACCAGCATGCTCAAAAGAGCTATTAAAATCCCGTAGGCAAGCCCCACAATAAAAACTCCCAGTCCATCTTTAAACAAGGTCTCCCAACTTTTCCATTCAGGAAGAGAGGGCTTCTCTTCTCCGGCCAAAGCACTTTTCAAAATGGAGAAAGCGTAACCCAAAGGAGCAAAAAAGACCCCCACAAGAACGAGGAAAAGAAGATAGGTTAAAAGCCGGATAAAGGCATTTTCTTGCCCCACAACCCCAAAAGCCATGGGAAACAAACTTACAAAAGAAAGCGCACCACCGATTAAAAGTTTCAAAATCCAATTTGAATCCTTAAACGGAAAACTTAAGGCAATTTGGATATTCACTGAAGGCCCCCTTTCTTTTTATAATTTTATTGTAACTAATTTCCTACCAAAGTGTCAATGTGCATCACTGAATAATCACTAAAGGATGGAACCTATCCCTTTCGTTTTTTCGCCTTGCATTTGAAATAAGCTGTGATATATTAGTCCAGCTCTTAAAAAATAAGAGCCTATTTTATTAATTTTGACAGGAGGTTTTAGGGTGGCTGAGATAGAGGTAAGTGTCAGAGAACTTTTAGAAGCGGGAGCTCATTTTGGGCATCAATCCAGTAGGTGGAATCCCAAAATGAAGAAGTTTATCTTTGAAGAGAGAAATGGAATTCATATCATCGATCTTCAAAAAACAGTGAATCAATTTAAAACAGCAGTTCAGTTTTTAGCTCATTGTATTGAGCAAGGTGAAGCCATTTTAATGGTGGGAACCAAGAAACAAGCCAAAGAAATTGTCAAGACAGCTGCTCAGCAGTGTGGAGCTTTTTGGGTGACGGAGCGATGGCTGGGAGGAACACTCACCAATCTTCAGACCATTCGTAAGAGCGTCGGACGTTTTAAAGAAATTGAGCAAATGCAGGCTGACGGAACGATGGCTCAACTCAGCAAGAAGGAATCTGCAAGTTTGACCCGAGAGCTTCATAAATTAAAGAAAAATTTAATGGGCATTCGCGAGATGGATCGTAAACCGGGAGCTTTGTTTGTCATTGACCCCAATCGAGAGAAAATTGCGGTTGAGGAAGCGCGGCGTTTGGGGGTTCCGATTGTGGCCCTCATTGATACCAATTGTGATCCCGATAAAATTGATTATCCGATCGCTTGTAATGACGATGCCATTAGAACTATCAGCCTTTTGGTCACCAAAGTCGAAGAAATTATTTTACAAGCTCGAGGAATGAATAAAGATAAAGCTTCAAATGTTGAAGCCCAGGCATCACAGGAGATTGCTTAAATGGAGATTCATAAGGACTTGGTCAAGGAGCTTCGCGAAAAAACGAATGCGGGCGTCATGGACTGTAAAAAAGCCCTTGCACAGTCCAAAGGAGATTTAGGGAGCGCCGTTCAAATTCTAAAAAAGAAGGGAGTTGCGGTTGCCGAGAAAAAGTCTCAGAGAGAGGCCTCAGAGGGTCTGATTTTTTCCTATATTCACATGGGAGGAAAAATCGGGGTTCTTCTGGAAATCAATTGCGAAACGGATTTTGTTGCTCGAAATGGGATTTTTCAAGCCTTGGCAAAGGATGTTGCCCTTCAGATTGCAGGTTCTCATCCTACCCCTCTCTATATTTCCAGAGACAAGATTGAACCGCGTGTCGCGAGCCATGCCCGACAGGAATTTGAGAAAGAAGCTGCTGGGAAAAATCCTGATGCAATGAAAAAAATCATCGAGGGAAAACTCGAAAAATATTATCAGCAAATCTGTTTACTCGATCAACCTTTTATTAAAGATGGAAATCTAACCATTCAGCAATTGATTCAGTCTAAAATTGCCGAGTTGGGAGAAAATATTGTTGTTCGCAGATTCGTTCGCTATCAGATAGGCGAATAACTCTCTTTCACTTTAATGACAATTTGTGTATGAGTCAAACCCCTCATCCAAAACCCAAGTATAACCGAATCATTTTAAAATTGAGTGGCGAAACTCTGATGGGAGAAAAATCCTATGGAGTGGATCCGAAGGCCGCCATTTCAATTGCTGAACAAGTCAAAGAGGTGAAGCAACTTGGAGTTCAAATTGCCATTGTCATCGGGGGAGGAAACATTTTTAGAGGAATCAATGCCAGCGGGGATGGCATCGATCGGACCACTGCAGATTACATGGGAATGCTGGCCACCGTTATTAATGGAATGGCCCTTCAGGATGCCCTTGAAAAATGTGGGGTGATGACACGTCTTCAGACTTCGCTTGAAATGGCTAAAATTGCCGAGCCCTATATTCGAAGACGGGCTATGCGTCATTTGGAAAAAGGCCGAGTGGTCATCTTTGCGGGTGGAACAGGAAACCCTTACTTTTCGACCGATACCGCTGCCGCTCTTCGGGCCAGTGAAATTAATGCCGAGGTCATTCTCAAAGGAACAAAGGTCGATGGCGTTTACAGTGCCGATCCTCATTTAGATTCCAAAGCCGTCAAATTTAAAGAACTCAGCTATTTAGAAGTTTTGAGCAAGCGACTTAAAGTGATGGATGCCACAGCCGTTTCTTTGTGTATGGAAAACAATGTCCCCATTATTGTATTTGATATGTGGAATTCCGAAAATCTGAAAAGGGTTATTATGGGAGAAACGATCGGGACCCTTGTGCGGGATAAGTGAGACCTCTGAAAAAGGCCCATCTGCTGCGTTGCCCGCTGCACTCCTTTGTGCGGCGTACGAAAAAAAGTACGCCTCCGCAGTCGCTTGCGGGCGCCTTGCATCTGGGACCTTTTTGAGAGGTCTCTAGAATAAGAGGAGGGATCAAATGACATTCGAAGAAAAAGTTCTAGGTCAGATTAAAGAAAAGATGACAAAAACCATCGAATTTTTCCAAGACGAACTTTCCGGAGTAAGATCGGGTCGAGCCAATCCTGCTTTGGTCGAGGGGATGATGGTGAATTATTACGGAACACCTACTAAATTAAAAGAATTGGCAGGAATTACGGCTCCGGAGCCTCGGTCCCTGGTCATTCAACCCTGGGATATAGCGGCGATCGAAGAAATCATGAAGGCCTTGAACAAAAATGAATCCGGTCTTGTCCCAAAATTAGAAGGTAAAATTATTCGGATTCAAGTCCCAGAATTGAGCGAGCAGCGTCGCAATGAGCTTAAAAAAGTCGTGAAAAACATGGCGGAAGAGGCCAGAGTCAACTTAAGAAATACCCGCCGCGAAATGAATGAATTTGTAAAAAAAGGACAGAAAAATAGCCAAATCACGGAGGATGATCTTTTTCGCATTGAAAAAGAAGTACAAATTAAAACGGATGATTTTATTAAGAAGGTCGATGATATTTTAATTCATAAAGAAAAAGAACTTACGCAAGTCTAAACGACAGTTCAAAGTTTAAAGTTCAAGGAATCAGCAATCTAGAGTTTTTTTAACTTTGAACTTTAAACTTTGAACTGTCTTTAAGAGCCGCTAGCTCATCAGGTAGAGCAACAGCCTTTTAAGCTGTGGGTGGTGGGTTCGAGTCCCACGCGGCTCATTTCAATAAAGCTCAAGGTTTAAAGTTCCAAGTTCAAAGAAAAACCCTGCTCCATAGTCCTTGAACCTTAAACTTTGAACTTTAAACTTTCTTTATGAGACCCCATCGTCTAGAGGCCTAGGACATCACCCTTTCACGGTGATGACACGGGTTCGAATCCCGTTGGGGTCGAAATAGTTTTAGGTTTAGAGTTGTGAATAGGGATCAAAAAAAGGGTTCGCCCCGTCATCCGACGGGGCGCCCTGCCGAATGGCAGGGCGAATCCCGTTGGGGTCGAAATAGTTTTAGGTTTAGTGATGGAGTTCACCTGATTATAAAACCGCCGATATTGGCTGATAACTCCTACTATTTCCGTTAAACCCTAAAACCGAAATTGTAGGAGTTTTTTATTTTTAAGCTATTCTAAAAAAAGGTCTGACATGATTCGTTCTCCCTCCATGAAATTTGTCATCCTCATTGGATTTGTAAGTCTTTTTGCAGATGTGACGTATGAAGGGGCCAGAAGTATTACAGGCCCTTTTTTGGCAACGTTTGGAGCGAGTGCTGCTACAGTTGGCTTTATCGCTGGTTTTGGAGAACTCATCGGGTATGGTTTGCGCCTTGTCTCGGGTTATGTCAGTGATAAAACTGGGCGATACTGGACCATCATCTTTATAGGGTATGCCATAAATCTTTTCGCTGTCCCTCTCCTGGCTCTTGCGGGAAATTGGAAGATGGCTGGCATATTAATCATTGCCGAAAGAACAGGAAAAGCCATTCGTTCACCAGCTCGAGATGCCATGCTTTCCCATGCAACATCAGAAATAGGACATGGCTGGGGATTTGGCTTTCATGAAGCTATGGACCAAATCGGTGCCATGTTGGGCCCTCTCATCGTCTCATCCGTTCTTTACTTTAAAGGAAGTTACAAAACAGGATTTTTAGTTTTGCTTATTCCGGCGCTCTTGGCCCTCAGTGTCCTTTCGCTGGCACGATTTCTTTATCCTCATCCAAAAGATTTAGAAAAAGTAACGCCTCATTTCGAGTCAAAAAGCCTTTCAAAAATCTATTGGATTTATCTTTCCGCTGTCGTTTTAATTGCAGCAGGGTATGCAGATTTTCCTCTGATCGCCTATCATTTTGAAAAGGTCGAGAGTATTCCAAAAATATGGATCCCTGTTTCTTACTCGATTGCCATGGGAATCGATACTCTTTCAGCGCTCTTTTTTGGGCGATGGTTTGACCGCAAAGGCCTTTCCATTTTGATTGTAGCTTCAGTAATCGCCTCATTTTTTGCCCCTTTGGTATTTCTGGGTGGTTTTTATCAGGCCATCTTAGGGATGGGGTTATGGGGTTTAGGAATGGGGGCTCAAGAATCTGTCATGCGTGCCGCCATTGCTCAAATGGTTTCAACTGACCGAAGGGGAACGGCATACGGCATTTTTAATGCAGGTTATGGTTTATTTTGGTTTTTGGGAAGTGTCATTTTAGGAAAGCTTTATGATGTTTCTATTCTTTCTATGATTTTCTTTTCGATCTTGACACAACTTCTTTCGGTTCCTTTATTATTTTTAGTAAGAGGAAATAAAAGGCAAGTATGAAAGTCCAAAAATTAAACATCAAAAATCAAAATGACAGTGTAAAATTCAAAATGTCTCCTTGCAATAGCGCTAGAAATTTTGGATTTAAATGTGTCATTTTGCATTTTGATTTTTGGATTTTAAATTAAAAAGAGGAATTGGGTAGACGAAAGTTTGTGGGAACAATTATGAAACTAGATTACGAACCCTTACAATTGCTTCCTCAAGTCATAAAATGGTTTATCCTCGCCCTGGTCATTGGTGTTTTGGGAGGGAGTGCCTCCGCTTTTTTTCTTATCTCTCTGGATTGGGTGACCCAATGGCGTGAATCTCACCTTTGGATCATTGCAGGACTCCCCCTCTCTGGCTTTCTGATTGGGCTGATTTATCATCATTTGGGAAAAAAAGTTGAATCTGGAAATAATCTTATTTTAGATGAAATTCATGATCCTAAAAAAGTAGTCCCCTTTCGAATGGCCCCGCTGATTCTTTTATCAACGCTTGCAACCCATCTTTTTGGAGGCTCTGCAGGAAGAGAGGGGACCGCAGTTCAAATGGGAGGATCTCTCGCAGATCAACTCTCGATTCCCTTTCGTCTACAAGCTCAAGACCGGAGAATTTTGCTCATGGCTGGGATGAGTGCGGGTTTCGCATCTGTTTTTGGAACCCCTTTGGCAGGGGCAATCTTTGGATTAGAGGTGCTAGCCATCGGACGACTCCGATACGATGCTATTCTCCCTTGTTTTGTAGCAGCGATTGTTGGAGATCAAGTAGCGCTGATGTGGGGAGTTCATCATTCACTTTATTCTGTTCAAAACATCCCCTCCTTTTCTATCAGCGGCCTATTGCAAGTGTCGTTAGCAGGAATAATCTTTGGTTTGATCAGCATGCTTTTTTCAAACACGACACATCAAATCACCCGCATCTCAAAAAAATATATCACCTACAATCCCCTACGTCTTTTCATTGGGGGAATCATCGTTCTACTCCTGATTAAACTTTGCGGAACCACGAAATATATTGGATTGGGTATTCCCACCATGATTCAATCCTTTATCGCACAACTTCCTCCATGGGATTTTTTGGCAAAATTAATCTTTACCTCTCTTACGCTTGGGATGGGATTTAAGGGCGGAGAAGTCACTCCTTTATTTTTTATCGGAGCCACTCTGGGAAATGCACTGGGTTATTTGTTAGGGCTTTCAACACCCCTTTTAGCGGGTCTTGGATTTGTAGCTGTCTTTGCGGGAGCGGCCAATACCCCCCTCACTTGTACAATTCTTGCGATTGAAATTTTTGGACCCTCAATGGGTGTTTACGCCAGCATCGCTTGTGTTATGAGTTACCTTTTTTCAGGCCATGCGGGCATTTACCATTCACAGAAAATAGATGTAAGAAAAAATTTTGATTAATCTAGTTTTCTACTTACCCAAATACACCCTTCATAAAGTAAAATCATCGGAAGAGCCAGAAGAACTTGGCTAAACGCGTCCGGGCTAGGAGTTAAGACTGCTGCAATGATAAAGATGGCCACAATGGCGTGGCGCCTTTTTTCACGGAGTGTCTTAGAAGATAAAATATTCAGTTTGACCAAGGCAAGGATGAGTAAAGGAGTTTCAAAGGAAAGACCAAAGGAGAGCATCAAAAAGAGTGTAAAGGATATGTAATGGTCCACCGTCCATAAGGGAACAATCCCCATAAAATCATGAAACCGCCAAAGAAATTTTAAACTTTGAGGAAGGACAATCTGATAGCATAAAAGAACTCCTAAAAGGAAAAGAATCCCACCCCAGAAAAGGACTGGATAAAGATATCGTCTTTCTTTTTCAAGAAGACCTGGAAGAATAAATTGTGCCAAAAAGAAGAGAGAAATGGGAGATGAAACAATCAGTCCTGAACATAGAGCAATTTTTAAACTCAGAGAAAAAGCGCCACCGGGGGCCATACTTCTTAAAATCTCCTTCTCCATCCCCACTTTTCCAATGGAAGTAAGGGCCCGCTCAAGAGGAAACTTAAGCATTGAAAAAATCTTTGGAGAAAGGAAAAAGGATAGAACGGTGGTTATTCCAACCGTAACAAGAATTCTGATGAAGGTTTGACGAAAGTCTTCAAGATGATCGAAAAAGGGCTTTTTCTCCGGAAACATTTCTTCCAAACTATTTTTTCCCCTCACCCAACTTTTTGTCTTCCTCGTTGTCTTCACCTTTAATCGCCTTCTTGAATTCGTTAATACCTTTTCCCAAAGATTTCGCGATTTCTGGAAGGCGCTTGGCTCCAAAAAGCAAGAGAATAATAAGTAAGATAACCACCCATTCGGAAAAACCTGGCATCATTTTAAACCCCTCCTACAATAGATTTTATTCTACCATGAGACCTTATTGTGATGCGAGATCATTTATATCATCTCCCTGCAATGGACCGTCTCATTTTAATTAACAATACGACTCATTCCTGAAAGTTACCGTGGCACACCCATCGGCCATCTCGTGGAATACCAAAACCGCATTCGCCTATACAATTCTTAATGTGAAGGCCCTTTGATTCCTTTGTTCCACTCAGCTACTCAAGCTCCCGCCTTCGCTTTTCCCGGACGTCACGTCGGGGCGCTCACCTCAATTCGAGTCCTTTGCCCGTAAGAGGAATATGTCGCTCGTTTCTTCGAAAATAGCTCCTGATTCAAAATCCGGTCGCACTATTTCGATAATTCTGCCCAATTTGATTCATGGAAGCAAGAAAAAGAATCTTTAAGCCGAAGGCTTACAGGTGAATTGGCTTGGCCTCCTCCTTCCGCCCTCCGATATGACATCGGAGGACTAGTCGGAGGCGGTGTCCTTCCGCCACGAAGGCAGCCTGTCCGCCTGTCTTTGTGGCGGAAGGACACCGGCTCCGACGGAACGGAGGAGACCAAGCCATTAAAGGTCCTTTTTCTTACATTTATGAATCAGATTAGGTAAAATAATAGAAATAGTGCGACTGATTTTGGAATCAGGAGCCATCTTAGTTTTTTCGAACTGGGAAATTTGACCTTCCACCGTCAAATTTCCCTTTTTTCTCCCACAGGGAGCGGGCCTCCATTGCCGGGTATTTGTGTCTCAGAGGCTTTTTCGGAACTTATTTGATATCAAGGTGTTTAACATAATATTCTCTGCAAGAATATATTATGGCTATAACAACACTCTATTGAAAAGCATGAGCTGAAATGATAGTATTTAATTGCTAAGAAAAGGGCTTGACTTGTATATAAAGGGAAGTACGATAGTGGTTCAACTTCCCTATAGTTGCTTGCGATTATAGGGACCGGGCGAGGGCAACCTCGCCCAACCTGCTTTTACACCTTTTTTCTAACTCATTTCACATGCATCTATTATTTTTCGTGTTATCTGTATAAATCCTGCTCCCTCACATTTGTTCCTCAATGCTAGTGCATTCCGATAGCTATTGTTCACGTAGGCTATGCTCACCTTCTTTTTAGCATCCGAAAGAACGATATTAACTGCTGGTGCAAAGTCTTGATCTGCAGTGACTAAGATTGCATGATCAAATTCTCCCCGAAAGGCATCTCTTACAAGTCGCACGGCAAGGCCTACATCACCGCCTTTTTCCATGGGCTTTTTCCAGCTGAGACTTTTGACCAAATTTTGTACATCTGGCTTTAGCTGATTTACAATAAAAAGTGGAACCGTAGTTGTGTCCACTCGATAACTACCTTTAATATGAAACACCTCTTTGTTTTGAATATAGGTATAAATTTTCCCGAAGAAAATTTGTTGTTTGCGAAATGAGCCGGGGCTGTGGAGATTTTCAGGATAAGGGGTTTCAGCATAAAAAATCGCCTTTATCTCCTGCGTCTGTTTATTGATTAAATGATTTGAAAGCTGTAAAGGATTTACCCAAACACGCTTCTTTCTTAGATCACTTACAGCTCCCAGTAAATTTGGGCCGTCTATGTAAACATTAACAATCTCCATTAATTTCTCCTTACTTTTTATCCTTATATATAAGTTCGTCCAAGGATATTTTCAGAGCTTCTGCAATACTGACAACTGTCTGTATGGAGGGATTGGGAGTATGACCCGATTCAATTTTAATGTAGGTACTATAAGGCACATTTGCCTTCCTTGCCAGTTTATCCTGAGATAAACCAGTCTTGATCCTGTATTTTCGAACATTTTTAGAAATTATTTTATTTGATAATATATCCATATTTGGATATCCTTTAAAGGATAATAAATCTTGCTAACAATTATAACAGTTTCAGAAAACAGGAGGCAAAATGCAAGACAAATTAAAATGTGCCGTTTATACGAGAGTCAGTACGGACAACCAGGTAGAAGTGGAGTTTAATTCCTGTGAGGCTCAAAAAGCCAAAATTGTCCGTGATATTTTTGAAAGCTATATTTCCAGCCAGTCCCTTTCTAAAGTCTACGAACATTTGAAAACGATGGTTAGGACTGACATTTCCTTCTCAAAAAGCAGAATTTCCTATATTCTGCGAAACATTATTTATACTGGAAAGCTCAACTATGGAGGAAAGATCTATCAGGGAAATCATCCTGCCCTTATTTCTGATGAGATTTTCAACCTTGCTCAAGAGGTTCACAAAGAGAAAGTCCGATCTTTGAGATTGTATAAAAATTATTCTTTAACTGGCTTGATCACTTGCCAAGAATGCGGGTCATTTATGACACCTTGCCACTCGAATAAGATGAAGAATGGGAAAAGAAATCGTTACTACTATTACCGATGCACTAAAACTTTTAAAAAAGATTGGAACGCTTGCGGGACTAAGCAGGTTAACGCTAACAGATTAGAGGATTATATCTTCCAAAATCTTGAGCGAATCTCTCTTGATAAGCACTATCTCGATAGTTTGGTATTCAAGATCAATAATTCCAATTCGGGCGGCCATGCAGGACTCGAACTTTCGGCCGAGTCCTCCAAAATCTGCCCGGAAATCGTCGAAGGGAACCTAAAAACATTTGTCAAAGGACTATCGGGAAGACATGGGATCGAAAGAAATCTTTGGGCAAAAAAATTTATTAAGAAAATCAAATACGGCAAGGATGAAATTGAATTAAGTCTCTATTATTAAGGTAGTTCCGAAAAAGCCTCTGAGACACAAATACCCGACAATGGAGGCCCGCTGCCTGTGGCAGATAAAGGGCCGAGTGCGGCAGTAGATGTTTCTTTTCCTCTATCCCGCTGTCGGGTGGGGGCGACCGCTGGGAAAAATGACGGGTTGGGCCAAAAAGATAAAGTCGCCAGCGGCGACACCTTATTAAAGTTGGCTCCCCGGGCAGGACTCGAACCTGCGACATGCTGGTTAACAGCCAGCCGCTCATACCAGCTGAGCTACCGGGGAGTAACGACGAGAAACAGTTCAAAGTTCAAAGAAAAACCTCGACCTGCGAATAGTACGGAGAATAAAAGCGTGGCTGATATTATCAAACTCTCCTCTTTTGAGCCAGAGAAAGTTCGATCTCAAATCTAAAATGAAATTTTGGATCGATTCTAATTTTATAACAAAAGACACTGGGATATAATCAATCCAATTTTGGGAGGAGCTTATGTTTAAATATTTACGTTTTTATGGCTTGATTCTCGTCTCAATTTTTTTAAATGGATGTATCTACGAGCTTCCTTCCTGGACACCGGATGGGAAGTGTTTGGTTTTGGGGGCTTTTTACAAAAATGAAAAAGGAGAGGATGAATATCACGGATCTCAAATCGCATTTTTTTACCATGACTCTGAGATGATGGCCAACGACCCAATGGAACTTAAGGTCATGAATGTTGCTAGCCATGAGATTAAAAAGCTTTCAGGGCTTACAAAAGAGGAGGAGAAGTCTCACTATACTTTGAATCCATAGGAATCCCAAGGGAGATTTATTGGCGATTCAAAATTTTGACTCATCTAAAAAAACTTATCAAATTATCCTGATCGATTTAAAGGGGCAAAAGAGAGTCATCGCCTCCGAGGGCTCGTGCATGCTCCCAAGCTAGGCACCTGATGGAAAGAGGCTCGCCTTTATTCGCCTACAAGAAAATAAGTATGATTTGGTGGTATCAAATGTAAACGATCTTTCTGAAAAGATTATTATTTCAGGTATATCCCTTCCAGAAAAGCACCGAAAGGATTTGATTTATTATCTTGTTCCGAGCTGGTCCCCCGATGGAGAAAAAATCGCTTTTGTCGATGGAAATCAAATAGCAATAGTGAATTTGCTGAGTGGAGAGAAACAGATTCTGACCCATGGCAAAGGGCTTAAAATTTATCCGAGGTGGTCACCGAATGGAAAACGCCTTTTGATGATGAAAGTGGCTATTAAAAAGAAGAACCCCTCCTATGGAGAGAGTCGCTCTGACATTGATGTCATGAACCTAGACGGGTCTTTTGCAAAAGCTTTGACAAATCTAAGAGGTGAGGCTTATTTGCCTCAATGATCTCCCACGGGAGACAAGATCGCCTTTCTTTTTTCACAAGGGAATATTGTTTCTTTTTTACCCGTAGTGGTGGATTTAAAAGGAGAGGAAGGTTAAAAAAAAGAGCGGGGACAGCTTCCTTAGAGGAAAACTATCCCCGCCACCCCTACGGGCCGGTGTAGGGATATTATTGGTTCTGATTCGTTTTTAAGTGATGAGTGAGCATAACCATTTCAGAAAACTGGTTGTGATACTTGATCGCAAACCGCTTAATCCACTCTTCTGGGTGAATCCCAAGTCTTCTACACTCTTTCTTCATTAACGCCACTTCTTGTCTAATATAATCATTTGCTGACATTTTGAAGTCGCCTCCTCCATTCCTTCCATAGATATAGACCCGTCCCGAAGGGAAAAAGTTTAAAAAAAGTGAATTAAAATCACTTTTTTCTTAAAAATCTTATTACCAACATGTTATGGATAGTTAAAAATAAATTTCCTTGAAGGCGAGCGATAATACCCCCTCCCGCTCTTCTACTCCACAAGTTTTTGAAGAAATAATTTTGTTACAGCCTCCAGGAGAAGGAGAAAAGGAGTATTGGTTGGTGAGAATAATTGGAAAATAGGATATTTTTCGAGTGCAGCGTTTTTTATATTTCATTTTGTTCAAATTTGTATATTCACAGCTAGTTTTAAAATTAAATCGAAACATTACCCAGAACAACTTCTCCCTTTCGAACACGATTTCGAATGCGAGAAAACTTTATTTTTGCCCTTTCGCCACTCGAACGATCGACCAAATAGAATCGAAGGGAATAGCGTCCCATCGAAAGCCATTTGGGAAGAACAAAAGAAAAATATTCAATGACCCTTTCATTCTCTTTCCAATCGAATGTCGGATAAATCCGATAGCACAAGGGATGAAAAACTTGACGAATCAGTTTTCCTGTTGGATTGAAAAGACCAACGGAAAGATAATAATCCTTTTCAATTGCCGCCTTTGCCTGCCAAAAGAAAGATAACTGAATCCTTCCCCCTTCTGAAACTTGAGGGGAGAGAATACAGGCTTTTTTACATTCTAATTTCCCATCAAAAAGAACGGGAAAAGAATTCGATTGAAGAGAAAGAACCTGATCTATGCTTAGCCCTAAAACCGAAATTGGCGCGTGAACCGAGACGCAAGAGCTTGAGCCAGATTGGCCTGAAGACAAGGTCCCCGAAGGGGGAAGCGCAGGCATGCATAAAAAAATGCCTGTCGAGCATTTCTGAAGGTCAAGTGCCCCAAGATGTTGCGTCGAATTCCGCAGTCCAATTTCGGTTTTAGGGCTTAGATCTGGGAATGTTTGAAAAAGACGAAAGGAATCCACATCATCCTTAGCGAAAAGAACGATATTCTCATCAACATCCTTAACCTTCCAAGTTCCTGATTCTAAAAAATGCC
The DNA here is from genome assembly GCA_016178055.1 of Chlamydiota bacterium. Classification (NCBI taxonomy): domain Bacteria; kingdom Pseudomonadati; phylum Chlamydiota; species Chlamydiota bacterium. The sequence continues at coordinate 13,502 of JACOUC010000071.1, forward strand.
TCAGACGCCGCGTTGCTTGAGGTGAATCAAACACGCTAAAGGTTAAAGGATCCATGCTGTCCATTAAAAGATATTGGAACCCTTGTGGGATTTCATAATTTTTGTGACTCAAGGTGTAAACACCACTGTAGAGATGATGAAAGGAATAAAGATTTTGATGATTGCTTAAATGAGATAAAAAATCGAATGTAGCCATCACAGATTCAGATCCATTTCCAACTTCCTGAATGAGGGCATCCCTAACCTCGTCTATTTCGTCTTTTTTAAGATCAGAAGTTCTGAAGAGCGTGGGAAGAAGTGGCCCCGTCACACAACCCACAATGAAGGCCCAAAGACCTAGAAAAAGAAGAATAGGAATCTCTTTTTTTTTAATGATTTGAAAAGCAAAAACTTTTCTCATTCCATCGAGAGCCGCTACAAAAAGGAAGGGAATAATCTCAGCTGTGTAATGATAATAAATCGTATGTTCTGTCGAGCGAGAGGACAAGAAATGTTGCAAAAAAAAAGGGAGGGCGAGTAAAAGAACAGGACTGAGCAAAGGAAGAAAACAAAGGGGCATCAGTAACTGACTTAATAAATGAATGTTTCTTTCTTGAACCATGAAGTGAATGAATACTCCCGGCTTAAAAAAAAGGTTATGAAAAATATCCATCCAATTTGATCCCAAATGCGAATAAAGAGTTTCAAAACCGACCTTTCCTTGATTAAAATGAGGAATCATCCAAAAGAGAGAAATCATGAAACCCATTATTCCCAAACACAATGGAGGAATAATCCATTTCCAACTTCTGTGGCATCTCCATCCATAAAGACCCAAAGTAATCGCAGCAAAATATAAATTCTCTTGGGTGAGACATGAAAGCCCCAGAAAAAGGCTATAAAGTTTTAAATTCTCATTGCAAAAAAACCAAAAAGTCCATAGAAGGAAAAAGAGGGCGAAAGAGGTGGGATGAAATTCAAAAAGATTGAGATACCCTAAAGCCGGATACATTAAAAATGCAAAAGCAAAGATCAGGCCAGTTGAAGAATGAATCCATTTCTTCCCTATCTTGTATAACGGCCAAGCGCCCAGACCTAAAGTCAATGTTTGAAGAAAAAGAAGGAGTAAAGGAGAGGGCCAAAGGGCATAAAAGGGCAGAATCAAAAACAAAATCCAGTGAGTATGATTTCCCAAGAAAGGAATTCCTAAAATGGAAGTTTCGATGGAACCCTGCAACATATTGGAGAGGGTTTGGGCATGATGGGCCAGATCAAAATCATGGTAGGAATAAGAGCGATATTTTAAAAAACAAATTCCAAAATAGGTGAGAATATAAAGGGTGATGCCTAAAAAAAGAATAACTCTTTCTTTATCAAGCATCATTTTTTTTATGAGTACCTTTTTTTTCACAGAGTCATTTTATCAAAAAGGGCTTTTCTCTTCTTTTTAATTGAAAAAAAGAGCATTAAAAACTATGATGACTCCACTTTCATAAAAATAAGTTGGGAGTTTTGAGTAGTGAGTCTTGAGTTTGATAAGAATTTATTGAGAGAGGAAATGCTATGATCCATAAAATTTTAGAAGTCCACGCTCGTGAAATTTTAGATTCTCGCGGTAATCCTACTTTGGAAGTGGATGTGGTTTTAGAGAATGGTTTTCTTGGAAGAGCCGCTGTCCCTTCTGGGGCCTCAACGGGCATCCATGAAGCCCTGGAATTGAGAGATGGGGATAAGGCTCGTTATCGTGGAAAAGGAGTCTTGAAGGCAGCCCAAAATGTGAATGAGATCATCGCTCCCCAGATCGTCGGAATGGATGCGACGGATCAAATTCAATTGGATGAGACGCTTTTAGAAATCGACGGAACTGAAAATAAAGCCAAATTAGGCGCCAATGCCACATTGGGGGTGAGCCTCGCCGTTTCCAGAGCGGCGAGTCTTGCCGCAGGTCTTCCGCTTTATCAGTATATCGGTGGTGTTAACGCAAAAGTGCTTCCCGTTCCTTTCATGAATATTGTGAATGGAGGAATGCATGCAGATAACAATTTGGATTTGCAAGAGTTTATGATTGTCCCTCGGGGAGCCTCTTCTTTTCGTGAGGCCCTCAGATGGGGCGCCGAAACTTTTCATAATCTCAAAGATGTCCTCCATAAAAGGGGGTTTTCAACATCCGTCGGAGACGAGGGAGGTTTTGCCCCAAATCTTTCTTCTAATGAAGAAGCCATTCAGCTGATATTGGAAGCCATTGAAAAAAGTGGTTATGCCCCAGGTCGAGATATTGCCCTTGCACTCGATGCTGCCTCCGCTTCCTTTTTTGAAGAAAAAACGGATCGCTATACCTTCAAAAGCAAAAAAATGAGTTTAAATTCTAGCGCAATGATTGATTTTTATACCCAGATGGTCGATAAATATCCCATTATTTCAATCGAGGATGGATTGTCGGAAGATGACTGGGAAGGTTGGAAAAAATTGACCGAAGCGCTCGGGGATCGTGTTCAATTGGTTGGAGATGATTTATTTGTTACCAATACCCAACGGCTCGAGAAGGGCATTACTTCAGGGGTTGCAAACTCCATTCTGATCAAAGTCAACCAAATTGGAACTTTGACCGAAACGCTCAATGCCATTGAACTTGCCAAAGAAGCGGGCTATACCGCGATGATCAGTCACCGATCTGGTGAAACAGAAGACGCAACCATCGCCGATCTCGCTGTTGCGACCAATGTGGGACAAATCAAAACGGGCTCGCTCTCTCGAACAGACCGGATTGCAAAATACAATCAGCTCTTAAGAATTGAAGAAAGTCTTTCAGGGCGAGGTCTTTTTGGAGGGAATATTTAAGAACCGTCGTGAGTAAAAAATAAATTCCTTAATTTTGATTTTTGATATTTGATTTTTGGTTTAAACATGAAACTTGACCGCTGGAAAATGGGCGTTTTGCTTTTTTTAGTTTTTTGCCTCCTGGTCTATCTTTTCTATCCAAATTTCTTGCGGCTGGCTAAAACCCAACAACAGATCAGCGCTCTTGAAGATGAAATTGCGAAGCTAGAATTGCATAATCGAGATTTGGAAGAACAAATTAAAAAATTGAAGAATGATCCGGTCTCCATTGAAAAAGTGGCTCGGGAGGAGCTTGGGATGTCAAAACCAAAGGAAATCATTTACAAGTTTGACGATGTTAAAGAAGAAGAACATTCCTAGACGCAAAAACCTTCTTCCTTTTCTTCACTCCTAATAAAATCGACTGGACGATCTCACTTACAACCTCCAAAGGAACTCCATCCCGATGAAGCAACTGAATGCGCATATCACAAGGTTCATTCACATAATCCACAACGATAAATTTTTCTTCTTCATCCACAGCAATCTCTGTTGAAAAAAAATTGAGCCGAGCCACTTCAGAAATGGACTTCGTAATTTCCCTCAATTTGGCCAATCGATACATTAATTTTTCCTCCAACGTAATCGCTTCATAAAGATGGGTCTGATCATCCCACCAGCAAGAGATCACCTTCTCACAAACATAATAGGAACGGAACCAAGCACGATGGGATCCAAAATATTTAGGGTTAATTTTTTTTTGCAAAAGATATTTATCGGCACGGTATTCCTTGCGCACCTCAATCACATCCATCAAATTTTCAGCACCCATGACAACCCCCAAACCACCCCCTCCACAGGCAGGTTTGATAATAAAGGGTCTCCCCAGTTGCTCAAGCTCACTCACTCTCAATTCTGGATCTTTATCATAAGGGGACAAGATAACGGTGAAGGGGACCTGAAGCCCTTTGGTTAAAAACTCCAAATGCATGGTCGCCTTGTCTCGGGCTCTCTCGACCTCCTTCAGGGGATTAATCACCCACGTTCCCTCTTCCATGACACGCCGTGAAACCAGGGCAAAATCTGGAAGGACATCCCCTGCCCGATCTAAATAGGAAAGGAATTGGATTTCTCCCTTCTCAATTTTTTTAGAAACTTCTCTGAAATTTTCTGGATGGACGGTCAGACATTTTAAGGAATGGGCTGCAGATTCTTTTTCAATCAAATTTACAAAATCTTTATCGTACTCCCATTCCCAGGCAATGCCTAAATCGATCAATTCCAAGGCAAGTCCCTTTCATTCAATGAGTCAATCACCGATTAACGCATGGCTCTTTTGGAAGCAGATTTTAGCATGCTTCCAAATCCTTCAGAAGCACGTTCTAGTTCTTCGATCGAGAGGGGGAGAAGCATTTGGGTCGAAGGGAGAGACACCTTCAATTTCTTTTTCTTAAGCTTCTCTTCGATCGGATCATGATATTCAAAAACTTTATTTTCATAATTACGTAAAATGGTCTTACCCCTAATTTTCGAAACGAGATAATTTGGAGAAAGGGGTATTTTCCCTCCTCCCCCAGGGGCATCGACCACAAACGTAGGAATCGCATAGCCTGTCGTATGTCCTCTTAATTTCTCAATGATTTTGACTCCCACATCAACCGAGGTCCGAAAATGTTCTGTCCCAAAAACGGGATCACACTGATAAAGATAGTAAGGTCTAACTCTTGCCTTCAGTAAGTTATGACAAAGTTTCATAATAATTTCAGGTTGATCATTGACCCCTTTCAGTAAAACAGTCTGACTTCCCAGGGGAATTCCGCCATCCGCCAACATCTCGAGAGCCGCATGAACCTCCGGCGCCAATTCCTGAGGATGGTTGATATGAATGCTCATCATGAAAGGATGATATTTACGAAGAATGGCGACCAGTCTAGGTGTAATTCGCTGAGGAATAAAAATGGGCCCTCGTGAACCGATCCGAAGAATTTCTAAATGCTTAATTTTTCTCAAACGACCGAGAAGGTGATCAATTCTCTCATCTGAAAGAATGAGGGGATCCCCACCTGAAATCAGGACATCACGGACCTGAGGGGTCCTTTCTAAATAATCACAAATTCGGTCTATTTTTTCTGTTGGAAGCCCGAGTTCCCCACTTCCCACAATACGTTTACGCGTACAATAGCGGCAGTAGGAAAGACACCGATCGGTGGCAATCAACAACACACGATCTGGATAACGATGAACCAGATTGGGCACAGGACTGTGGGCGTCTTCTCCGCAAGGATCTTGCATATCAAAAAGGGCATCATAGGATTCTTCCACACGGCAAATGACTTGTTTACGAATCGGACAATGGGGATCCTTGGGATCCATTAAGGACACAAAAAAAGGAGTCACGGCTAAGGGAAGACTTCTTTGTCGTGAAGCCCATTCAATCCCCTTTTCTTCCTCGGTAGAAAGATCGATGTATTTTTTCAGCTCCTTTCCCGTTGTAATCCGGTGACGCATCTGCCAATGCCAATTACTCCATTCTTCAGGAGTTGCATTAAACTTTTCTTGTATTTTTGTGTTCAGCGGAATTTCTCCTTTTTGACGGATCCCTTAAGCACGATTTTCGTATCTTTTCCCGTAAACAATCAAGTCATCACCCCATGCATAATAATCTTGAATGGTAGACACCTCAAAAAAACCATGGCGTAAATAAAACCGCCGGGCCTTCTCATAATCAACCCTTGAAGAAGTCTCGGCCAAGACCATTCTCGCCTTTAACCCTTGAAGGCGATTGCTTAATTCCTTCATCAGGAAACTTCCAACCCCTGCCCCCTGATATTTTGTATCTGTCACAATCCAATAAAGATCATAAACGCGATCCGTTAAAGGAACCCGCCCATAGCACATCAACCCTAAAATTTCCTTATCAGAAGAATAGGCACAACAAAAAACATATTCGTTGGGATCCGATCCCCTTCGAATATATTCATCAAAAAGAGAAAGACCACACGCAATCTCCTCTTTGCTAAAAACCTTTCCTTCCTCGAGAATTAATTCAATTTTTTTTCGATCGTGTTCCAAGGGCTCTTCGATCGAGAATTTGATTTCGCTCAAGTGCAAGGAAGGTAATTCTTCGAATAAGTTCTTCATATGAATATCCTTGATCCTTTGCCGCCATACTCATTCCCGAGTCGGCAGAAATACATGGATTTGGATTAATATCAATCACATAAGGGATTTGACTTTTCCCCATTCTAAAATCAATCCTCGCATAATCCCTCATCTTAAAAATCTGAAAACACTGAAGGGCGGCATTGAGCATCAATTTTTTTATTTTTTCGGACAAATCCGTCACCTGAGTTCCAATCGTCGTACGATAACCCAAGCTTGATTTTTTCCATTTCGAGGCAAAGCTAATAATTCTGGGACGACGGGAAGACAAAAATTGAATTTCACGAATGTGAGTAAAAAGAAAAGGCTCATTTCCTAGAATAGAAACATTAAATTCACGGCCATCGATAAATTCTTCAACAATGGCCGCCTGTTTAAAATTCTGATGAATTTGACGAACCTTGGATTTTAATTGAGCGTCCTCACTCACCACCGAGTCTTCCTCAATCCCGAAACTACCATCCTCATGAATGGGTTTAACAATGAGAGGGTAGTCCAATCCTTTTTTGTTCATGGCGTCTCCCCATTCAATGACCTCATGCTTTGGCGTAGAGATTTCATGAAAACTTAAGAGCTCTTTTGCCCTGGCCTTATCATGACAAAGTGCTAAGCCCAAAGGCCCCGTCCCCGTAAAGGGAAGACCCAAAAGTTCAAGAAGTGAAGCCACATGAATTTCGAAACTACTTTCTTCCCCAAGTCCCTCACATAAATTAAAAACCAAATCGACTTTTGAATCCATCAAATTTCCAAATTTACGAATCACAGGTAGATCCAGGCCCATCGGTTGAATTTCAAACCCATCTGTCCTTAAAATATCCGAAATGGTCTCGACATCTTTCAAAACATCCAAGGCTCCTTTAGCCTCAAGATCGGTTTGATGACCAGGGGTCGCATCATAAAGAATGCCAATTTTCATTTTTGACTCCCCACTTTATATTCAGAGCTGGAAGTCTCGTAACGCTCTAAAGCTACATTCAAAATTTTAAGAATCATGTCGTCATAACTGATCCCGGCCACCCGAGCCGCTTTTGGAAAACAAGAATTCTGGAGTGGATCCGGCAAAATTCCCGGAAGCGGATTAAGCTCTAAGATATGAGGATTCCCTTTTCGATCGAGCCGAATGTCGATCCGGCACCAATCTCGACATCCCAAAGCGTTAAAAGCAGATTTTGAAATCTTGATCACGTTCTCTTCCAATAAAGGGTCCATGCGGGCGGGACATTCAAAAATACCTAAAGGCCGATCCGGAGTATCCCAAATCCACTTGGCTTCATACGAATAGATCGGACGGGCTTGAGGCGGCAAAACATCCAGTCTCACCTCAACCACTGGAAGAACTGAAAGGGCATCTCTATTCCCAATCAAGGCGACCGTAAATTCTCTCCCTTTCAAAACCTCTTCAATGATCACCGGCTGTCGATATTGATCAAGAATGTCTTCAACTTTTTGATGAAGAGAGGCTCGGTTGTCAACCCAAGAAGCATCATGAATACCCATACTCGAACCTTCCCAAAGCGGTTTGACCAAAACAGGAAAAGAACCCTGCCAACGCAAGGAACTCGCTTCCCTCACCACTTGAAAGGAAGGGGTAGGAATTCCATAAAAAGCGAGAATCTCTTTCGTTCTGGCTTTATTCAAACAGGCACTTAAGGTAAAGGGATCTGATCCTGTATAGGGAATATCCAAAAATTCTAAAAAGGATGGAATATGCGATTCGCGGTTGGGGCCTTTATCCCCTTCAGCAATGTTAAACACAATATCCAATTCATTTTTTCTTAATTGGGAAAAAACAGCGTGATCTGCAATCAGAGGAACCACCTTATGTTGACGAGAAAGGGCATGGACAATGGCTTGAATGGTCTCAGGCGTATCCCATTCAGCACCGTGCTCGTCTGCCGGGTCTTGATCTCGCTTTTTAAGATTATAGGTTAACCCGACTCGCATGATTTTAAGAGTGAAAAACTCCCCCCTTTTTTTCTCTTAATGCATTCATCTCTCACCCTCAACTCGAGTGCTCTACATTTTAGAATAGCAGACCTCAAAACATTTTCAACCGCAAAAAAATAAAAATGCTAAGTTAATTATAAAAAATTAAGAATTTGTAGTCGCCCCATTTATGGGGCCATGCCCCTTGCACGAATTTGCCCGATGAATCGGGCGACTACAGAGGATAAAAGGGAGAGGGAGTCGTGAGTAAAAAATGGTTTCTCTATATTTTGAAATGCAGCGATCTTTCTTTGTATACCGGGATTACGAAAAATATTGAAAAACGTTTTAAAACACACTCCAAAGGAAAAGGGGCCCGCTATACCCGTTCCCGTCTTCCCCTTCGACTCGTTTATCAAGAAACCTGTAAAACCAAATCCGATGCCCTCATTCGAGAAGGTAAAGTGAAGGCATTGCCGAGAATCAAGAAACTTGCTTTGATCGAAGGGGGTAAAACTTCATCTACACAAGATACCCTGGTTCAGAATAGGAAGTGATTGAAATGTGAATCAATATACCATTATTAAACCATTAATATAATGGTATTGTCAAGTCGTTTCAATAAAGTCATAATTTCTCCATGAAAAAAATTGTTCGATTTGAGCTTCGCCTTTCGGAAAATCTGCATAAGAAACTTGTCCGGATTTCAAAGAAGGAGACCCGATCCCTACATGCACAAATCCTTCATTTCCTTCAGCAGGCTGTTGAGACATACGAAAAGGAAATCAAAATAAACTAGCCTTTATTTTTTGTGGATCTATTTGTAACTCGCAAAGGATATCACCACGTAACCGTAACGACTCTCGCATAAGAAAGCGAAAGCTATTCTTCAAAATCCAAACCACCCTCAATTGATTGAGTATGCAGCTCTCGTTCTTTCTAGAACCAACGAGATCAAATAGGAATTAAGGCATCTCGCAAGGTAACCACCCATCGCCATTTTGAGAATTACAAAATTGGAAAAGTGATTGTGGAGACGCGGGACAAGAAAGATTGGAGCCAAAAATAACTCGCTCGTAGAGCAGGCGTATCTCAGTAGCTTATTTCTTTCAAAACTCTTTTCAACTCAGCAATCGTAAGCCGCTTTTCTTTTTGTAGCTGGCGGATTTTGTGAATTTTGGGAATCATTTCTTCAGAGTAAAGTTGATATCCACCTTTAGAATGTTGAGCTGCTTTCAAAAGTCCCTCTTTTGTCCAGTACCGAATCGTTGGGACAGTTTCGTGAGTCACCTTTGCGAGTTGACCCATTTTAAGCAATTTGGGAGGAATGCCCAGAGGAGATTCTGGTGGTTCTAGGGTTTCTAAGTAAATGTCCAGAGAACGCTCTACTGCGGTAAAGATAAGAGGGTAATAATCTGAAAGGTCTCCGTATAATTGTCCTTTTTCGATGCTATTGATATAAGCTCTTCTATCTTCTTTCCTAATGATGGCAGGTGGATAGCCTCCCTGCATCAGGATTAAATTCATCAGGAGCCTAGCCGTTCGTCCATTTCCATCAATGAAGGGATGAATGCTTACAAGTCTAAAGTGAGCGTCTGCTGCAACTTCAATGCTGTTCTCTCTAATCTTGAGCTCGCTTATGAATGCTTCCATCAAACCAGGGACTTTCCTTGCGTTGGGCATGATGACCGTAGATCCCGCAATTCGTACAGGAACAGTGCGATAGCGCCCTGCATGGGATGAATCAATGTTTTGGAGAATCATGGAATGAATATCTAAAATAGTCTCTTCCGTAATATCTTTAACCTTTTTTTTGACAAGTTTTTGGATCCATTCATACGCTTGAGCATGGTTGACCGCTTCCAAATGTTCTCGGATGGATTTCCCTTCAACCGTGATTCCTTTTTCGACGATTAAGGCCGTCTCTTGACGGGTCAGTGTGTTTCCTTCGATCGCATTGGAGGTATAAGTCAACTCTATTTTGAACCACTCGTCTAAATTTTTGACAAGAGCCATGGGCCAGGGTTGATGAGCTTGAAATTTCCCCTTTTTTTCTTCGATGCGTAGTAAAAGGTCTTTCATACTATAAAGTATAACCTAATACTTTACTTTTTCCAAGTTATCTTAGGAATTTATAGAATCATCTCAGAGTAAAATTACTTTTAACTTGATTCTCATCTTTTACACACCTATAGTCCTCTTCATATGATGAGCTCACTTGACGATACCATTGCTTCTATTGCTACCCCTCCCGGAGAAGGGGCGATCGGAATCATCCGTTTGAGTGGGCCCCAAACCCTGACCATTGCGGACCACCTTTTTAGGTCTAAAAAGGGCTGTTTACCTTCCTCTTTCAAATCGCATCATTTTTACTTTGGAGAGATTTGTGAAGAGAATGAAACGATCGATGAAGGGATGGCGTGTCTGATGCGCTCCCCCAAAAGTTATACAAAAGAAAATATATTTGAAATCCATTGCCATGGAGGCCCTTACATCTTAAAAAGAGTTCTTTCATTATCCCTCGAGAAAGGGGCTCGGCTGGCCGAACCTGGAGAATTTACAAAAAGGGCTTTTCTGAATGGCCGTATGGATCTTTCTCAGGCGGAAGGGGTGATTGATCTCATTCAATCCAAAACGGAATATCAGAGAAAATATGCCCTAAAACAGGTGCAAGGTCTTTTGTCGCAAAAACTTTTAGACGTTCGGGCATCTTTATTTCATGTGATGGTCGAAACTCAAGCCAATATTGATTTTCCAGACTATGTGCCTGAAGAGGTTTCAAAAAATGCTTTTACTGAAATTCTTAAAAAGGTAAGACACATCGTTCAAGATTTCTTAAAATCTGCAAAAATTCAGACCCTTTTAAAGGAAGGTCTTAAAATTGTTTTAGCGGGAGAACCCAATGTTGGGAAATCAAGCCTTCTCAATGCCTTAGCAGGGAAAGAAACAGCCATCGTGACTGAACTTCCTGGCACAACGAGAGACGCCATCGGATTTGAAACTCAAAAAAAGGGGATTCCGGTTCATTTTACGGATACAGCAGGTTTTCGAAAAGCTGAAAATATTGCCGAAGAAAAAGGGATGAAGATCACCCATCAAAAACTTGAAGAAGCCGATCTTATTCTTTGGATTTTTGACGTTTCCGAAGAGCCCAATCTGGTTTATCCCCAGCAGCATCTTTCAAATGGAAAAGAGGCCATTCTCATTTTCAATAAAAGCGATTTACCCTTTAAAATAAATAAAGAAGCCATTCTTCAAATGTTTCCTGAGAGGCCTTCCTTAGAAACCTCAGCCCTTCAAAATTCTGGAACACTAGAGCTTGAAACAATGATTGAGCATTGGATGACAAAACACAGTGACTTGCTTGAATGTGAATATCTGATCAATGCACGGCATCAAGAAATCCTTGAAAGCGTTTTGGAGTCTTTGGAATCCGCCCAAAAAGCCTTAAGGGAAGACTTAGGGGACGACCTCATCGCAAGTGATCTCAAAAATGCCATTCAGAAATTGGATGAATTCTCAGGAAAATCGATTGATGAAGAAATCATTCAGTCCATTTTTTCGAGATTTTGTATTGGAAAGTAATCTTCATCCCGAAAAATACCTTTTATAAACGAAAAACACCCTATTTTTTCTTAAAGGTTTGCCTCGTTAAAAAAGCGGATGCTAAAAATATTTTTAATAAATTGTTCAAAATAGTGTATAATAAATCCATGCTACAAGATATTTTTCTGACTGCAACCGAAGCAGCAAAAAAACTAGGAATTACAAAATCCTTAATGGCTCGATATTGTCGAGAAAAGCGCTTAAAACAATGTTTAAAAAAGGGGCACATGTGGTTTATTCCGTTATCTTCTTTTGATCGTTTTAAAAAAATTCAAGATGGTTATTCTTCTGGAAGGCCTCGAAAAAAAGTTCGATATTCAATCTTCTGGAGAGAACAATCCATTCCATCGAAAGAAGAAGCAATTCCTATTCTCTTTAGACGTGCCCCTCAGCTTATTCCTAAAATGATTCCAAAATCCGTCGCAGAAAAATACGCCTGTGAAGGAAGAACCCCTCTTGAAAGGATTTTCCGTAAGAGCATGATTCGAGGACTTTATGAGAAAAATCCTTAAAGAACATTCTAGAGAAGATATTTTATTGCTTGCCCAATGGGTTTTAAAAGTCCCGCTTATTCGCAAAAATTATGCCCTTTCGGGAGGAACATGGTTGACTTTAAGGCTTCCCCAGTATTCACGTTACAGCAAAGACGTAGATGTTCTTTCCTCAAATGAGGGGATTTCAAGTCATAAAGCGATGCTTGAAGTCGTCAAACAATGTAAACGTGAAAAAGTTCGATATGAAATCACACGTCGAGGGGAGCATTTCTGTCAACTGTATATTCACTATCCCAAATTTGAAACAAAAGTCGATATTGGAAAAATTTGGCGTCCGGTAACGTTACTTTATGATCCTCAATTCCACTGTCCTATTTTATCTGAAAAAGATATGATTCTGGAGAAACTCCACTGCATTGTGGATCGAATTGAACCCACGGACATTTATGATTTGTACCTTCTTCACACGAGTTACCCAAGTGAATTTAGAAAGGCCCTAGAGAATCTTTCAGAAAGTTTAGAGGTGAGCCAACTCTTGATTCAAATGAATCGTTGTCTGGAGTTAACAGAGGGGATTGGAACAAAAGAAGTTCTTTCTAAAAAAGAGACCCTTTGGATGAATTCGCATTTGCCCAAATTAATCAAAGATATTCATGAGGGGATGAAATGAGGTTAACCACACAACCACTTCCAAAATGGAATTATTTCGATGATTCGCCCCTCTTTTTTTTCTTTTCCTTCTTCATCCCAGGTGATGATTTTTAATGTTCGACACGATAGGTCTTTTGAGGCCTTGAGAAGAGCACGGATTTCTCGGTGAACCGTTTCTTCAGAGGAAAGAGAATAACAGACTTGGATAAGTTCCTTTGTCTTTAATCCTTCTCGGATTAAGAAGTCCACTTCAAAACCCTCTTGAGAATAGAAATAAAGTTCCTTCTCCCTGCGCTTCAATTCTAAAAAAACTGCATTTTCAAGAATTCTCCCCTGATGAGGTGCAGTTCGGGGGACCACGGCATTTAAAAGCCCCGTGTCAATGCAATAAATTTTTCTTGGAGCACGCAGCTGTTCTTTCAATTTAAAAGAAAAGGCCTTGAGTTGAAATAAAAGATAAGCCTCTTCAAGATAGTCAAGATAGTTTTTTACAGTATGCACGCTCTTCATTTCAAAAATGTTTCGAATTTTGTGAAAACTCAACCTGGAAGAAAAATGAGAAAGTGTAAAGAGGGCAATTTCTTTAAGATCCAAGACATGTTTGATTCTATATCTTAAAACGATATCTCGAGTTACAAGACGGTCATACAATTCCTGTAAATAGCGCTGTTTTGCCTCTAGTTGAAAAACTTCGGGGAATCCTCCATATTTCAAATACTCCTCCAGACGTTTTTTAAGGATGGCCCTCTCACGTGTCGTGGCAACAAGAGATTTGGGAAGAGAAACATCATGATAAAGAAGAAACTCTTTGAAGGAGAAAGGAAAAAGCTCTAGGGTAAAGTGTCTCCCCGTCAAGTGTGTGGCCAACTCTCGGCTCAAAAGTTTAGAATTACTTCCCGTAACAAGAATATTGTATCCGGCCCTGTGCAGTCGATTCACAAAAAGTTCCCAACCCTCAACATTCTGAATTTCGTCTAAAAAGAGAAATCGAATCTCTCCATGAATTTCATGGAGGACTTCCAAAAAATTATTGAGATCTTGAGCTTTCACCCCGATCAATCTTTCATCATCAAAATTGATATAACCGTGTTGAATGTTCTTGAGTAGATCTTGACAGAGGGTTGATTTTCCACACCGTCGAACACCTGTCACCACCTTAATAAGATGAGAGGTCATGAATTTTCGATGAAGAAAAACACTTTCCCTTTGAATCATTTTATTCTTAGAGAATGCTCTCCTTTCCTCTCTTTGTTCAATCAATATTTGTCGGATGATTTCTTTGTTCATTTAATTTTTATATCCTGTAGATTGCACAAAATATGTATATATTGTGCAGTATATAGCACAATTAAAATTTCGTCTACATCTTTGTTTTTTCTGTACGCTAACCGCTAAACGCTGTACGCTATTTCGCTATGTATACCTATCCAAAATCTTATGATGTGATTGTCGTAGGAGCGGGTCATGCAGGCTGTGAAGCTGCCTTGGCCACTGCCCGGATGAACCTAGAGACCGCCCTTTTCACGATTAATCTGGATACCGTTGCTAAAATGCCCTGCAATCCTGCCATTGGAGGCGTTGCCAAAGGACATTTGGTCCGAGAGATTGATGCCTTGGGAGGAGAAATGGCCAAGGTCACGGACCGGACCAGCATTCAATTTAAAATGCTTAATACAAGCAAAGGCCCTGCCGTTTGGGCACCTCGAGCTCAAGCTGATAAAAAACTTTATGCAGCTGAAATGAGACATATTGTTGAAAAGCAGGCCCATTTAGATTTAAAGCAAGGAATGATCGAAGAAATTTTAACACAACATTCTCATGTAGAAGGAGTTGTAACTAATTCGAATACAATATATAAGTCTAAAATCGTCATCATTACGACCGGAACTTTTTTAAAAGGCCTTTGCCACATCGGAGAGTCTTCTTTCGCCGCTGGAAGGGCTGGAGAATTTCCATCGTATGGTCTTTCTGATTCCTTAAAAAAATTGGGATTTGAATTAATTCGTCTGAAAACAGGAACACCGCCACGGATCAATGCCCGATCTATCGACTACAGCAAAGTAGAGATTCAGCACGGAGATCCAGGAGTCTACTCCTTTTCTCATTTTCCGGTCGAGAAAAGATTGCCACAAGTGCCTTGCTACATTACCTATACAACAAAAGAGACGGCTTCAATTATTCGTGAAAACATTCATCGCTCCCCTCTTTATTCTGGTAGAATTGTTGGAATTGGTCCCCGGTATTGTCCATCCATTGAAGATAAAATCATGAGATTTTCCGATAAACCTCGCCATCAGATTTTTTTAGAACCCGAGGGATTGGATACCGATGAAATTTATATCAATGGCTCTTCGACAAGTCTTCCAGAAGATGTTCAGGAAAAAATTGTGCGCTCGATTATCGGGCTTGAAAATGCCCAAATCATTCGCTATGGCTATGCCGTAGAATATGATTTTGTCCCGCCCACGCAACTTCATGGAACACTTGAGACTAAAAGGATTGAAGGGCTTTATTTAGCGGGTCAGATTAATGGAACAAGTGGTTATGAAGAAGCTGCAGCCCAAGGACTTATTGCTGGAATCAACGCCGGACTTAAGTTGCGCGAGAAACCACCCCTGATTTTGAAGCGTTCAGATGCTTATATCGGTGTTTTGATTGATGATCTTGTGACCAAGGGAACTAAAGAGCCTTATCGAATATTTACTTCACGCGCAGAATATCGACTTTTGCTTCGACAGGATAATGCAGATATGCGATTGATGAAATATGGATATGAGGTGGGTCTAATCCATAGAAATGCTTATGATAAACTTCAAGAGAAAAGAAAAATGATCGATGTTGAATTGGAGCGATTAAGGAAGGCTTATCATGGTCAAGAAAGTCTTTATCAAATTCTGAAAAGACCTGGAAAAAGTTATGCTGACGTTATTCAGCTTCAAGTCAATCCCATCAAAGACTCGTCCAAAGAGGCAAAAAAAGGACCTGATCTTTCTCAAGAAATTATTCGTCAAGTTGAAATCGAAGCTAAATATGAAGGCTATATTCACAGGGAATACCAGTTAATAGAAAAAATGTTAAAATTAGAAAATAAAGAAATTCCCTTCATTTTAGACTTTAAAAAAATTAAAGGATTAAGAATAGAGGCCCAGGAAAAACTTAATTTTATTAAGCCACGTTCAATTGGCCAAGCTTCCCGTATTTCAGGTGTTTCCCCAGCAGATATTTCTACTTTATTGGTTTACCTGCATCAGGTTAAGAAAGAAAATTTTTCTTAACTTATCCCTAAGACCAAAATTGTTCCACGTGGAACAATGATGAAAATCCAAAAATCAAACATCAAAAATCAAAATGACAAATCAAAATTTAAAATGTTTCTACGATGTCATTCTTATCTCTCACCCGAAATTTGGGCCTTCTACAAAATCAAACTTGCTCCGTCCACCTCAACTTGTCTGACAATAAGTCTGGATAGACCTGATTGACTGTGGACTGTAGACTGATTTGCAAAATGATAGTTTATGTATGATAATGGTAAGAGCTTTCAGATTTTTAAAAATTATTTTTGTCTGAGTGTGTAGTCACATGAAAAGGGGGTAGCATTGAAAGTTAGATTGCTTGCTCAAATCTCATATCTTTCTCTCATATTTGGCTTCATTGATTATAGAATATGCCTTGCTGATGAAATGAAGAGAAATGTTTTTCTTCTTGGCATTCAATTGGGAGGTGCAGAGTGTACAGCTTCTTTAAATGAAGCATTTTCAAACGCTGAACGACCTGGAGCATTTAATTTAATCAAACGAAATGTGTCTTGGAGCATTGATACAGCTCGGCGGATGGGAAATCCAGCCAATTCGCTTGTAGAACTTCAATCTCAATTAGACCAACTTTCTTTTTCTCAAATTCAAGAGCGTTTGATTAAAAGTATCGAATCTGAACAAAACAGTTGGGAAAGTTTAAGTACTCAGATTTCGAGTCTTTTTATATTAGGAGTTCATTTGGAAGGAGCTGAGTGTGTCGCTTCGGGTGTTCAATCTTTTTCACGAAAAGAAAAACCCGGAAGCCTCGAATTAATCAAAAGAAATGTGATTTGGGTTAAACAAGATGTAAAAGATGTCAAATTGAATCTTGCAGTTAATCAGATTGATGAATTGCTCGTTGCTATAGATCACGATGCTTCTTTCTTGGATATTTTAAAAAGATTAGAAAAAATACGCCTGGCTTGGCAGAAGCAACTCGAGTCACAGCCAGCATTTTAGATATATCTTATCGTTTCACCATAAACTTTCAGTTCACCTAAGTAGATCTGGTTAATTCAAAATTTAAAAATCAAAATGCAAAATGACAAATTAAAATCCAAAATTTCTAATGCTATTGCAATGGATGTATTTTAAATTTTGCATTGTCATTTTGCATTTAAATGTTGATTGTTCATAAAACTATTATTATCATTCCTCTTATCATCCATAAGATCATTTAATTCGTTCCACGTGGAACAAAATGATCAAAAAGGGGGATCATGGGAAAAATCATTGCTGTAACGAATCAAAAAGGAGGTGTAGGGAAGACAACAACGGCTGTTAATCTATCGGCTTGTTTATGCCGTTTAAATGTCAAGACCTTATTAATCGATATTGATCCACAAGCCAATGCGACGAGTGGGGTTGGATTAGATAGAAATAAAATTAAAAATAGTATTTATGATGTTCTTGTCAAAAAAATACCCCTTGAAGAAGCTATTTTTGAAACCCTTTTTGATGGTTTAAAAGTGATTCCATCTTTACCTGATTTATCCGGGGCTGAAGTTGAGCTTTTAGAAATTGATGATAAAAATAATATTTTAACCAACTCTCTATCAATCAGTAAAGATAGTTATGAAGCCATCATTATTGATTGTCCTCCTTCATTAAATGTCTTAACCATCAACGCGCTATCTGCTTCAGATCTTGTTCTCATGCCAATTCAGTGTGAGTACTATGCCCTTGAGGGCCTAAGTCAATTGCTTAAAACAGTGGATCTTGTAAAAGAAAATATTAATCCAACACTTTCCATTGCAGGGATTTTGTTTACCATGGCAGATATCCGGACCAATTTAACGCGTCAAGTGATCGACGAGGTTAAAAAATATTTTCCTGATCGCGTTTATGAGACCATCATTCCTCGAAGTGTTCGTTTAAGTGAATCACCCAGTTTTGGAAAACCCATTCTTTATTATGATGAAAAATCGATTGCTTCGGAGAGTTATCTTCAATTTGCAAAGGAGGTTATCGAAAGAAATTTATCACCAGTGCCTGTGGTAAAAAACAGTTCAAAGTTCAAAATTTAAAGTTCAAAGAAAAAGCCGGAACAATTACGTGTGGGGATCTTTGAACCTTGAACTTTAAACTTTAAACCGTCTTTAAGAAGGAGGATTAAATAAATGGCTAAGCAAGCTCTTGGCAAAGGGTTAGGTGCTTTGATTCAAAAAAATGAAAATTTAAAAGTTGATGCGAGCAAGGTCGAGTTTATTGACATTCACCTGGTGGATGCTAATCCCCAGCAGCCTCGAAAAGATTTTGAGGCCGTGTCACTAGGCGAACTTAAGGACTCGATTAAAACAAATGGCATTCTTCAACCCATTTTAGTCCGAAAACAGGGGAGTCGTTATGAATTAATTGCTGGAGAAAGACGATTAAGGGCAGCTCGAGAACTTGCTTTAACAACGATCCCAGCCCTGATCAAAGAAACGACGGATGAAAAATCTCTCGAAATTGCCATCATCGAAAATATTCAGCGCCAAAATCTCAATCCTATGGAAGAAGCCCGAGCATTTATGAAACTGATGCGGGATTATAAATTAACTCAAGATACTGTAGCAGAAAAAGTTGGAAAAAATAGAGCGACGGTTGCAAACACCTTACGACTTTTAAATTTGCAAGAGGAAATTCAAGAGATGATTGAAAAAGGTTTGATTTCCTTAGGCCATGCAAAAGCCATTTTAGGAGTTTCAAATCCTTCCGAACAATTAAAAATTTCCAAAGAGATTGTTGCAAGAGGTCTCTCAGTGAGAGAAGTAGAAGAAAAAGTTCATTTTTCAAGAAAACTTCCCCTTCATAAGACCCGGTCGCTTCGAAGGGATCCTGTGGTTCGAGAAATTGAGGAAAAATTGGAATCTTCTTTACATACAAGGGTTTGTATCAAACAAGGAGTTAAAAAAGGCCGTATTGAAGTTGAATACTATTCATCCGATGATCTTGAGAGATTGGTTGATCTTTTAGCCCCATCATCGATTAATTTAAAAATGTAAAATCTCCCACCTTAAATAAAAAATTTATAAAATGGAAAATAATAAAAATAATACTATAATCTATTCTAAATCAAAATGTTATGTAAAAATAAAAAGAATAGTTATTGTCATTGATTTTTTAGTTACATTTATTTATCTCTTATTTATACAAATAAGTGGTTTATCTTTATCAATTTATAGCCAAATTAAATTGTTTAATCCCAATTTTTACATACAAAATATGTTATTTGTGGTAGTTTTTATAATAATATCGACATTTGTATTCCTGCCTTCCCATTATTATAGTCAATTTTATTTAGAGCACCGATTCCAACTTTCGAAACAAACGTTACGTTCCTGGTTTTGGGATGGAACAAAATCCTTTTTTTTAAATTTGATTTTTTCTATTGTTTGTCTAGAGACGGTTTATTTTTTACTTAAACAATTTTCAAAAACTTGGTGGATTTTAGGGACTCTTTTCTATTTTTTGTTTACACTTGTATTAAGCCGTCTTGCTCCGACCTTCATTCTCCCACTTTTTTACAAACTCAAACCCTTAGAGGATACCGCTCTTGTCGAAAGGTTAAAGGCCTTGTCCGAAAAAGCCGGAGCAAAAATTATTGGCGTTTTCCAAATGAATATGAGCCGGAAAACCAAAAAGGCAAATGCTATGTTTACGGGTATCGGAAAATCAAAAAGAATTATTCTAGGGGATACTTTACTTTCAAATTTTAAACCGGACGAAATAGAAACCGTGCTGGCACATGAATTGGGGCATTATTATCACAAACACATTTGGCGTCTCATTTTCTTAAATTTTGGAACAACACTGCTTGGATTTTTTCTTATTTCTAGAATTTTGTCGATAGTCCTTTCGACTTTTGGGATTTTTGAAATTGCAAACATTGCAGGGTTGCCAACGTTTCTGCTAATTCTTTTTTTATTTTTCCTTTTCGTCATGCCTTTACAAAATGGTTATTCTCGAAAACTTGAAAGACAAGCCGATCAATTTTCTCTTGAGAGAACACAAATGCCTGATGCCTTTGTGAGAGCCATGCAAAAATTGGCTGAGCAAAATCTTTCAGAGATAAATCCACATCCTTGGATAGAATTTCTTCTTTATGACCATCCCAGTATTAGAAAAAGAATTGAATTTGCAATAAATTTAAAATCCAAAAATCAAAACGCAAAATGACAACCTAAAATCCAAAATTTCTAAGGCTATTGCAAGGGAGACATTTTAAGTTTTACATTGTCCGACAAGATTTTTGATGTTTGATTTTTGGATTTTCAAAATTGAACACCAGAAAGATTCATAAGTTTCGCAAAGACTTGATTATGAACGAAAAAATTTTATGACCGGTCAACTCTATATCGTAGCGACTCCGATTGGAAATCTTGAAGACATTTCTTTGAGAGCACTTAGGACTTTAAAAGAAGTGCATCTCATCGCTTGTGAAGATACAAGACAGACGCTTAAACTTCTTGAATTTTATCAAATTAAAACACCTTTGGTCAGCTATCATGATTTTAATGAGGAGAAAAGGGCCCATGAGCTGGTTGAGAAGTTGAGGAAAGGAAATGATATTGCTTTGGTCAGCGATGCAGGAACTCCCGGAATTTCAGATCCAGGGTATCGAATTATTTCTCTGGCTGCAGAATTAAAGTTTTCCATTATCCCCATTCCTGGGGCCTCTGCTTTTTTGAGCGCTTTAGTGATTTCAGGACTCCCGACGGATCGTTTTATATTTGAGGGATTCCTTCCAGAAAAGAAAATGGCAAGACGTAAACATCTGATGCTTTTAAAAGAGGAAGAAAGAACGATCGTTTTTTATGAATCTCCTAAACGTATACACGAAAGTCTAGAAGATGCCCTTGAAATTCTTGGGGACCGAAGAGCCACACTTGCCCGCGAGCTGACCAAAAAATTTGAATCGGTTGAAAGGGGATCTCTTCGTGAACTTGTTGATGGCGGTACGAACAGCTCTCCTAAAGGAGAATATGTTCTCGTCCTTGAAGGGAAAAAAGAAGTCTCTTCACGAGCTCAGGATTCTTCCATTGAAGAGGAAATTGAAGAGGCAATTCAAAAATTACATCTTTCTAAGAAGGAGGCGATTCAGTGGGTGGCCCATCGACGAGGGAGTTCAAAGAGAGAAGTTTATCAACATACACTGCGTGAAAATAAGTCCTCCAACTCTCCTTTTTAATTCAAAATTTAAAAGTCAAAATGCAAAATGACAACCTAAAATCCAAAATTTCCTATGCTATCTCAAGGGAAACATTTTAAGTTTTACATTGTCCGACAAGATTTTTGATGTTTGATTTTTGGATTTTCACAGTCCATTTATTCAATTTTCTTCCTAAAATAAACAGTAGCATCAATATTGAAAGAAGCCGTTTGATTATTCTTGCTCCAAATCCAATAAGAGCTACCGCCTGAAAAACCAGACACATTCTGTCCCCAGGGAGCTGCTCCATAGACTCCCCAAGAAGTTGCATTCTCCCATGAGGTATCATTAAAGTCTTTCTCTTTCCAATCTGAAGGGGCGTTCGTTGAACATTTCCAGGTGGTGTCAGAATTGAGTGAATAAGTCCCCGTCATTTTGAAAAGCATTCCTGCTTTATAGCCATGGTCTTTCGCTTCCACAGCGAGAATATCTCCTGAAGAAGCAGAAATACTTGTATTCTGAGGCTGATACCATTTATTCCCACTCGCAATGAGCTTTCCATTAAGATACATTTTACATTCATCATCGCATGCCGATTGGATTTTGCATTGTCCGACAGGGGCATTCGCATCTCCCACCTTGAAGCGAAAGTAGGCGACAGGATTACTTTCAAAATCGGAGGGACCAACCCATTCGGCTGAAGCATCAATTCCAGGGCGTATTCCCCAAGGGGAAGATCCATTTTCCCCAAGGGACGAGGCGTTCAGCCAACTGGAGGTATCATAATTCTGAGAGGTCCAAGAATTATTATTTCCACTCATGGATTCTGTGGTAACAACCCATGTGGTATTTGAGACGATGGTTTTCCCATTGTAGTCCATCGATGCAATGAGTCCACCCGGTCCGCCAAAATTATCGACCTTAAAGGCGATGACATCTCCTTTGTTGACATTAAGACCAAACGATTTTGTTTTCCACCATTCGCTGCTACCTCCGATGAGTTTCCCATTTTGATAAAGGGAGAATTGATTGTCCGCAGTGACATAGATCGTTGCATTCGGGAGTTCAGGAATGGTTTTACGTGTATAGAAATGAATGTTTTTTTCTGTATCGAGGCTTCCCCAGATCCAAGAATGAGCGGCATCCGTTGACGACATTTGGTTCAACATTCCAGAGTATCCCCATGGACCTGAGCCCAAGCCGTAGAGTTCAAGCGATGGGGCCCAGTGACCATCATCAAAACTCTTTTTCTCCCAGTTTGTTTCTTGGAAAAGAGATCCCTTCCATGAGGAATCCGTTCCGATCGATCTTCTTTTACCATTGTCATCAATATAGGTGATTAATGCACTCAGTCCTCCGGGTCCTCCTTGATTGATTCCATGAATGGCAAACAAAGTTCCCGTTTTGACCGTAGCAATATACGTTTTAGGAAGCCACCAAGAGTCCCCTGAACCTAAAGATTGACCATCCATCCAGGCTTCAAAAACATTGTCGGCTGTAATGTTAATTTTTGCATTCAGTGTGAAATCAACTTTAAATCTCACATAAAAAGTGGATTCAAAAGGATTTTCGAGCCCTATCCAATAGGCTGAGGAATCAAATCCATTTACAACGCTTCCCCAAGGGCCCTTTCCGTAAGGATAATGTTCGCTAGCCGATTGCCAGGAGGTATCGTCAAAATTAATTTCTTTCCAATCTGAGGCTGCCGTCTTTGAAACCTTCACAAGAAAATTGGAAGGTTTGATCTTGCTTCCATGTTGAACTTGAAAAATCAAGCCCCCAATCCAACCATAATTATTCACTTTGATGGCGATCGAATCTCCAAGCTTGCATAAATGGGTACCTGGAATATACCATTTTGAGCCCGTTCCAATGAGTGTCCCATTAGCATAAAGTTGATACGCATCATCTCCCGATATCAATATTTTTGCAGGATAGTCTGTACCACTTAATGGGTCTGTCCCAATGGATTTCTCCTGCCCATCTGTATAACCATCTGAATCCGAATCAGGATTAAAGGGATTGGTCCCCAAGGCCAATTCGTCTTGGTCGGACAAACCATCAGCATCTGAATCAAGGCTGGAGCTCAAAATTACATTAGAAATAAGAGCCACGTTTCCGACATCATCCTTCGTTTTGATTGCGACGTAATAAGTGCTTTGGAGAAGATTGATTCCCGATAGAGTGAATGTTTCTGTGCTTCCAGCCGTTTGAGGTGTGGGTGGACTTGAAACGAGTGTGCCTTGCGAGAAATTAGATTCTGTGATCATTGAAGTTGAATAGCGAATTTCATAGGATGTGGCTTTGCCGGTCATCCCATCATCTCCAGGCGCTGTCCACGAAAGATTCATCGAAGTGGCATTCGGTAAAGAAGTCACTCTTAAATCACTGATCGCACTCGGAGCTGAGGTATCTTGTGAAACTTCTAATTCAGCATTTAAGGTGACAGAACTTTTTTGGGGATCATTGCTTTTGATATTAATCGCACCCTTATAAGTTCCTCCCGAAAGATTTGTTGCATCGTATTGAAGGGTAACGGTGCTTGATTGATTGGGAGCGACAGTTCCAGAAGTCGGTTGAGCTGCGAGCCAGGCATAATTGGTTTTAGCATCTAAAATCTGAAGATCATCGACATACAGTCCTTCGTAAAAGTTGAGATAGGCATCGACGGTGTTAAAGGTGAATCGTAACAACACCTTATATCCCTTGTAAGAAGTTAAGTCGAGCTGTCCTGAAGAAGTCCAGGCTTGTTCAGAGGCATTTTTAGAATCTTTATACCAAAGGAGGTTCCATGTCTTTCCACTATCTTTGGAAATTTCTAAATAGGTTTTGTCGTAAGACCCGTAGGCATAATTCTCGACACTTCGCCAAAATTGGAAGGAGAGTCCAGGACTCACTCCTGAGGTTAAATCAATGGGTGAAGAGGTAAGCGTTCCACTGTTCTTCGCCCCGGTGTCATAATTTCCTTTGGTTTCACTCCCATAGTAGAAAGAATGGGTTGGGCTGCTGTTTTTTCTTGTGGATTGATGCCAAAGTCCTGTTGCCGTCCATCCAGCAGCGCTTTCCATATCATCTTTATAAACCACTGAGGCTTCATCAGTCGTAGCCGATGGAACATTTGATAACCCGGAGATATTTCCGACATCATCAATGGCCTTGAGTGCAAAATAGTATTTTGTTTTTTGAGTGAGACTCGTGATGTTGAGTTCCTCTAGACTTCCCGAAGGTTTGGGAGCGGGAACTCCTTTCACAAGCGTAGCAGAACTAAAATTAGAACTGTTAATAACACTGGTCGAGTAGCGAATCTCATAGGAGGTCGCTGTTCCACTCCCTCCATCATCTCCCGTCGCCGTCCATTTCAGCTTGATCGTAGAGTAAGAAACCATTTCGCTAGAAAGATTGGTCACGTCGGCAGGAGGGATGGTTTCCAGTCCTTGAAAGGCTTTATAAACATTGAGTCTTCCTCCCGATATCACCTTATCTGAAAGGCTAGAAATTTTATCGACATTGGCAAGGATTTGATTTTTGACTTTCAGATAATTCCACGACTGATTTCCTCCCCAAACGAGAGCACAGGCTCCAGCCACATGAGGGGTTGCCATGGACGTTCCACTCAGTGAGCCATAAGAATTATTGGGCAGTGTACTGTAGATACTCACGCCAGGAGCTCCCAAATGAACGGTTTTTACACCGTAACTTGAAAAAGAAGCGAGGTTATCATTATGATCCGTTGCAGCAACAGCAATCACATTTTGCACATTATAGTTGGAAGGATAATTGGGAACTTGGTCATTATTGCTTGAGCTATTTCCAGCGGCTGCCACAAAGAGACACCCTTTAGAATCTGCAAGTTTGATGGCATCGTATAAAGCTTGAGAATATCCACCGCCACCCCAGCTGTTGCTCATGATTTTGGCCCCATTCTTAGCAGCATAAATCACCGCCGATACTGCATCAGAGGTATAACCAGAGCCACTCCCACTCAAGAATTTAAGAGGCATAATTTTTACAGTCCATGAAACACCAGCCACACCTACCCCATTATTGCCAACGCCGCCAATGGTTCCAGACACATGAGTCCCGTGCTTGTTGTCGTCCATGGGGTCATTGTCTTTGTTGACAAAGTCCCATCCTCGAATATCATCGACATAACCATTCCCATCATCATCTTTACCATTATTTGCAATTTCTCCCGGATTCGTCCAGATATTGGTGGAAAGATCCTGATGGCTGTAATCAACGCCTGTGTCGATGACCGCAACCACCACACTGGTACTCCCTTTGGTGATGTCCCAAGCTTCGGGGGCGTCAATATCGGCATCCACTGTTCCTCCCGTTTGACCTGTGTTATTGAGGCCATAAAGGCTGGAGAAGGATGGGTCATTGGGAATGGCCATGGTTTGGACAATATAATCAGGCTCAGCGTAGTCCACCAACCCGCTTGCCAAATACATGCGTGCCAATTCCATCGGATCAATTTGGGCAACTGTTTCAATTAATCGAGCACCAATTTCAGGATAGACTCTTATGGTATGAGCATCCATTTGCTCAGCCAGATCTCGGATGGATATTTCGGACACTCCCTCTTTAAATTTCACCAAAATTTGTGAGGGGGCATACGCCGCTTTTTCTGATGAATTCGTCAGGGCATCAGGTTCGATGGATTCTGTTCCGATGGCACTGGCGCTAGGAACTTCAGAAATATCATAGGTCAAATTTTCATCACCCGTATTTTGAATCGTTAATGTTTGAGATCCTGTCTGACCCGTATTCAAAGACATTTTTGGAATGCTGGAAGGAGTAACATTCATTTTGGGACCTGTTTTTGTTTTCCCGCTCACAACGTTTGAAAGGCTTGATGTATTGCCCAAATCATCGATCACCTTCATTGCAAAATAATAAGTTGTGCCCGCTGAAAGACCCGCCACTTCGAAAGATTCTGAAGAGCCTACAGGTTTTGGAACGGGCTCTCCAGACACCTGAGAAGCGGAAGAAAAATTAGAATCGTTGATGGAACTTGTCGAATATCGAATATCATAGAGGGCGGCTGTCCCCGTATTCCCATCATCTCCTGTGGCCGTCCATCCTAACGTTACCGCATACTGTTCGAGTTCACCTACGGCTAAATTCGTCACCGCCGCAGGTGGAGTGGTATCGGCTGAGCCTTCTGCCATGATTTGAACATCATCGACATACCAACCCTCGTAGCCATTATAAAGGGCATCGAGTGTGTTAAAATAAAACTGGACTTGAATGGCTTTGCCATCGTACTGCGATAAATCAAGTGCAACCTGAGACCATTTTCCTCCCGTTGAATAATATTTTGCATGGGTTTTCCACGTCACTCCTCCATCCTTTGAAACTCGAACAGAAGCCTCATCATAAGGAGGGAGATTTTCAGTGGTTAGATACTGGCTAAAAATCAACATCGAAGAGGTGGCCGAGGTTAAATAAATTTTGGGAGAGGTCGAGGATCCATAATTTGACTGACCCGTATTGTAAGTACCGGAAGACTCAATCCCGTAATAAAAAGCAGTGGTCGGGCTCATCGATTTTCGATTTGAAAGATGCCACAATGTTCCACCTCCATTTCCATCGGTGCCACTCGTCACCCAATTATTCTGACCATTCTCAAAATTTTCTTTGTAAAAAACCGTTCCATTGGTTGTGGTTCCTGAAGCCACATTAGAAAGAGTGGAGGTATTTCCCATGTTGTCGATCACTTTTAAGGCAAAGTAATATTTTGTGTTGGCTGAAAGCCCATCGACTTTATAAACTTCAGTTTGCCCTGAATCTTTGGGAGTGGGAAGACCCGTCACCTTGGTTAGAGAGGACCAATTCGAGTCATTGATGGTACTGGTTGAATATCTCAAATCGTAAGAACTCGCTTTCCCTGTTGATCCATCATCCCCCGTCGCTATCCATGTAAGTGTTTCTGTAAAATAGGATTGGGTCTGAACCGCAAGATTCGTGACAGGACTTGGAGGAGTCGTGTCATTATCCATAAAATTATAAACATTGAGTCGGCCTCCCGTGACTGTTTTCCCGGAAAGAGAAGCAATCGGATCTACAGAAAGGAGTAGCTTATCTTTAATTTGCGAGTTTGTTAAATTTGGGAGTTGGGACCATATCAATGCAACTCCTCCTGCCACATGGGGGGTTGCCATCGAGGTTCCACTCAGCGTTTTATACTGATTGTTGGGGGCCGTGCTGTAAATATTAACGCCTGGTGCGGCTAAGTCAACGGTTGTGAGACCATAATTTGAAAAAGACGCAAGGGCATCGTTATAATTCGTTGCTGCAACAGAAACAATGCTTGGATTGTCATAGGCCGCAGGATACATGGGAGACGAGTCTGCATTGGCCCCACTGTTTCCCGCAGCAGCAATGAAAAGGGCTCCGGCATTTCCATTGGCTGTAATAGCGTCTTTAAGGGATTGAGAAAACCCGCCACCTCCCCAACTGTTATTCGAAATTTTTGCCCCCATCTTGGTTGCATACTGAATGGCCAAAACCGCATTGGATGTTGAGCCGGAACCACTCGAGCTTAAAAATTTAAGAGCCATTAACTTGGCCTTCCAGACCACTCCAACAACTCCTGTGCTGTTATTCCCCACTCCTGCAATGGTTCCAGCCACATGAGTCCCATGATAATGATCATCCATGGGATCTCCATCCTTATTATAGAAATCATAGCCATGAATATCGTCCACATATCCGTTTCCATCGTCGTCCTTTCCATTTCCCGGCGTTTCGCTCGGGTTTGTCCAAATATTGGCTGCAAGATCGGGATGGTTATAGTCGATTCCTGTATCAATGACAGCAATGACCAAATTGGGATTTCCGGTTTGAGTACTCCAAGCCTCTGGGGCATCAATATCCGCGTCGACCTTTCCTCCGGTTTGTCCGGTGTTATTCATCCCATAGAGTTTGGAATAATCCGGATCATTGGGGGTCGTATCAATGCTCAAAAGATAATTGGGTTCTGCATAGCGGATTTTCGAAGATTTTTCGAGCTCGGCAATGGCTTCTTCAACCGAGGTGTTTGAATCTAGTTTATAATGATGAACATTATTGATGGAAAATTTTTCAAGACGTTCCGCGTTGATCAATCGTCTCAGCTGACGGATCTCAGCGCTCGAAACACCCGAATTATACCGAACGAGAATTTCGTCCGGAACATATTTCTTTTCTTCATCTGAAAAAATGTATAAACCCCCATAACCCCATAGCCCTAACCCCAACAACACAACTCCACACCTCTGGCTCCAGGTGGACTTCTTCATAGAATCCCGGCCCTTCTTCGCGTAGTGCTTGAGTGCGTTTATGATTCTACGTCTAGCGCTTCCACCTTCTGATTCGACTCGGCATATTCGATCTCAGAATTCTGATTCAGGACATCAATCAACTGATGAACATCCTGACCTTCTCGCGTGTGACAAAGAAAAAGATTTTCTACCAAGGAGTACTTTTCGATGACCGTTAGCTTGTATTGGTCGAACACGGATTGGATTTTTTCTTCCGAAACTCCAACCTTAAACCGGACGAGAATTTCTCCTTGAGTTCCCCTCTCCTCTAACTTGTCTTTTTCAGACTCAGCATTAAGAAAACTGGCCATAATGTTCATCTCCATTAGAATTAAAAGAATCATTCTCATCTGGCACCTAGAAACGTGAAAAAAAAAGCGCCCATTCTTTCACAGACACTTCTCCGTAAAAGAATAGACGCTTTATGACCTTCAACCTCTGGTAGCCTGGCAGCCCCTTAAGAACCACTGATCGTCGTTCGTATCTCGTATATCGCCAAAAAAAGGATTAAAATCCCTTATAGCCAAATGCGAGCCACGCTTCACGAAAAGCGGCCTTTTTAGGACCCATAGCTTTGCGTCCTACCCTTACGGATAGTTTGCCCTTTTCAGAGAAACTTATTCGATTGTTATATCACTCTTAATTATAAAACCATTACAGCTGATGTCAATAGATAGATCTTAGAATCACTGATAAATAGTCTCCAAAAATTCCTTAACTTATTGGAAAAGAATGAGTAACATTTAATTATTTTTTAGAAAAAATTTAATCTAAATCTGGAGTTAGATAAGAGATGCGAGGATAGAGAAATTACCATTCGTGAAAAATAAAGAAAACAGCAGCAACGATCATGCCAAAACCAACCAAATAATTCCATTTTAGGGGCTCTTTGAGATAGAAAAGAGAAAAAATGGAAAAAACGACCAAAGTAATGACTTCTTGCATGGTCTTTAATTGAGCTGCGCTATAGGATCCATGTCCGAAGCGATTGGCTGGAACTTGAAAACAGTATTCTACAAAAGCGATGAGCCAACTGATGATAATAACCTTCCACAAAGCGGACTGTTTAAATTTAAGATGCCCGTACCAAGCAAAGGTCATGAAAATATTAGAAATGGTTAAAAGAAATGCCGTTCTCATACTTAAAATGACGATATCAGTTTTGAAAAGATGAATCAATGAGTGATTATTGATAAGCCATGACCAAATCGCCAGCGTCAACAACATCGCCAGATTTGACATAAATCGTGGATAGGGTTCCTGACCGTGAGGCAGAAATGGAGGTTTCCATTTTCATGGCTTCAAGCATAAATAACTTATCGCCTTTTTGGATGGCGTCCCCTGTTTTTACAAAGACATCGGTCACTCTTCCGGGAATGGGAGAGCCTACATGATGCAAATTTTCAGGGTCTGCTTTTGGGCGTTTTGGAACAGTGACTTCGCGACCGGGATCTCTCACTTTGACGTCGCGGGGATCGCCATTTAATTCAAAAAATATCGTTTTCATTCCTTCGACATCCGTGTCAGAAATTGCAATCAGTTTGATATAAAGGGTTTTCCCCTCTTCAAGGTCAACCGCAATTTCTTCCCCCGGCTGCATCCCAAAAAAGAAGGTAGAGGTCGGAAGAATCGATGTGTCGCCGTACATTTTTTTATGAATAAGATAATCAACGGTGCCTTGAGGATACATCACATAAGAAATCACATCCTGTTCACTTACTTTAAAAGAGGTTTTTTTAGAGGAGGCTGCCAGTTTTTTCTCAAGTTCTACCCGACTTTCAGCCAAACTGATCAATGGTTTCGATTTCTCTTTCACTTGATCCTTAAGAACTACCTTTTGAAGACGTTTCGGAAATCCTCCGGGAGGAAAGCCTAAATCCCCTTTCAACATATTGATAACACTGGCTGGAAAAGATAAATGCTCCGCTTTTTCAAAAAAGCTATTTCCATCTAAATTATTTGCAACCATAAAAAGAGCCATGTCCCCCACCACTTTAGAAGAAGGGGTCACTTTGATCATGTCACCAAAAAGTTTGTTCGCCAGGGCATAGGCATTAATCACCTCATTCCATCGAGGGGAAAGGCCCATGGCCTCGGCCTGTTCATAGAGATTGGTGTATTGACCCCCTGGCATCTCGTGAAAATAGACTTCGGCCGAGCTTGAGCGCAAATGAGACTCGAAGGGAATATAATTTTTTCTTACCTCTTCCCAATAGGCCGAATATTCATTCAAAGTCGAAAGATGAAGCCCGGTCGATCGCTTATGATGCTCCAGAGCTGCCACAAGACTATTTAGATTAACCTGGGACATAATTCCACTCATGGAAGCAAGAGCCGCATCCGCAATGTTAACGCCCTCTTCTGCAGCCATTAGGATAGTCGCCGCCTGCACTCCCGTCGTATCGTGGGTATGTAAATGAATAGGAATCCCCACTTCTTCTTTCAATACCTTTACCAGAACTCTCGCTGAATACGGGCGTAGAAGACCCGCCATATCCTTAATCCCCAGAATATGAGCTCCTGCTTTTTCAAATTCCTTTGCAAGTTTGACATAATATTGCAGCGAATATTTTGTCCGCGTTGGATCTTCGATATTTCCTGTGTAACAAATGGCCGGTTCTGCAATGCGGCCTACATTTCGAACCGCCTCGATTGCAACTTGAATGCCCTTTAATTGATTAAAGGCATCGAATATTCTAAAAATATCAATCCCCGTATCCGCTGCAAGTTGAACAAATTTTTTGATAATGGCCGATGGATAACTTGTATAGCCCACCGCATTAGAACCTCGCAAGAGCATTTGCAAAAGGGCATTGGGCATCGCTTGACGAATCGCAGCTAGCCTTGCCCATGGATCTTCCTTGAGAAATCTAAGAGAGGTATCAAATGTGGCCCCTCCCCACATTTCGTAGGAAAACAAATGGGGTTCTCGCCGACACATCCCTTGAGCTACGCCCAGCATGTCGAAGGTTCGAACACGGGTGGCCAGAAGTGACTGATGAGCATCTCGAAAAGTGGTATCGGTGATCAAAAGATGCTTTTGCTTCCCGATCCATTCAATCAGTCCCTCAGGTCCCTTCTCATCTAAAATCTGTTTTGTTCCGGAAGGCACAGGGGACGTCCCATCATATTTCGGAATGCGAGGTGTCGGCATTTGCTTGGGCCTTTGAATGATTTTGGTATGAGGAGCCCCGCAAACAATGATATTTCCAATATATTGGAGCAACTTCGAAGCCCGATCTTGAGTTTCGGAAGGAACTTTAAGCTCCGGATGTCGCTCTAAATAATCCGTTTTGAAATGACCTTCTAAAAATTCCTTTTCCTTCATCACGGCGCGAAGAAAATTAATATTGGTTTTGACCCCTCGAATTCTGAATTCGGCCAAAGTCCGGTCCATGCGTTCAGCCGCCTCTTTTAAATGACGGCCATAAGTTGTGACTTTAACAAGAAGAGAATCATAAAAAGGAGTAATAATGGCTCCTGTATGAGCACTTCCAGCATCTAAACGAACCCCATGCCCTGCCGGAGACCGATAAGTCGTTAGGCGTCCATAATCAGGAACAAAATTGGCAGCTGGATCTTCCGTTGTGATTCGGCATTGAATCGCCGCTCCGCGATATTGAATATCCGATTGATTTAAAATACCAATCTCTGGATCTGAAAGTTGATAACCTTCTGCAATTCGAATTTGTGCCTTGACCAGATCCATTCCCGTGATCATCTCGGTCACGGTGTGTTCCACCTGGATGCGGGTGTTCATTTCCATGAAATAGAATTTTCCAAGCTCGGGCTGAACCAAAAATTCGACTGTTCCCGCATTTTGATAGCCCGTAGATTTGGCCAGATCCACAGCTGCCTTTAGGATTTTCTGACGAAGCTCTTCCCCATTTTTTAATCCATTTAAGAGGGACCCTGCTGGAGCTATTTCAATCACCTTCTGATGTCTTCTTTGAATTGAACAATCACGCTCAAAACAATGCACGACATTTTGATAGGCATCTGCCAAAATTTGGACTTCAATGTGCTTGGGATTTTCCACCAATTTTTCAATAAAAATCTCTGGCCGGCCAAAGGCGCTTTTGGCTTCTCTTTGAGCTTCTATATAGAATGATTTAAGCTCCTCTCTATCGCGAGCAATTCTCATGCCTCGCCCTCCCCCCCCAAAGACAGATTTCAACATAACAGGAAAATCGATCTCATGCGTAAACGCAATCGCTTCATCAAGGGTAACTGGATCTGGAGTACCCGGAATGACAGGCAGGCCTATCTTTTGAGCAGCATTTCGAGCGGCAACTTTATTACCCATCATGGCAATATGTTCTGAGGAAGGACCAATAAACGTAATCCCAGAGCGTTCACAAGCAAGGGCAAATTCGGCATTTTCAGAAAGAAATCCATAGCCTGGATGAATGGCGTCGATTTTCTTTTGTTTTGCAAGTTCGATAATCTCATCAATGGCAAGATAGGCTTTGAGAGGGCCTAATCCCCACCCAATGGGGTAGGCCTCGTCCGCCTTATAGCGATGAAGCGAGAGGCGATCTTCCTCGGAAAAAATCGCAACGGTCCTTGCCCCAAGTTCTGTCGCCGCCCGAAAAACACGAATCGCGATCTCACCTCGGTTGGCCACCAATATTTTTTGAAATTTTTTCTGATGCATGATCTAAGCCCAAACTTACGATCAACCCAAGTGGTGTAAAAGCAACATAAGTCGCTTTCCAATTTTCAGCCGTCTCAAAATAGCTAAGTCGAAACAAGATCAGTTTCTTAGCTAAACAAAATCTCTTTCAATATCTTTTCAATTTTGCTAAGAGTTTTTTGTCCTAATGATCCTAATTTCCTTTTTACGAGAGAATTGTGAAGCGAGTGAATCTTGTCCACTATAATGGCCGATGGCAATTTAAATCCAGAGATTGAAAATTCAGGATGAGAATCATCAATTTTTATGTTAAAGAGTCCCTGTCTATTTATGTTTGAGGTAACAGAACAGACAATGATATCTTCTCCTTTATTATTATAAGACTCTCGTGATAAAACTACAGCAGGACGGACCTTTTGAGATGAAAGATCCGTAAAAGGAAAACTTAAAAGTACAACATCCCCTCGCGATAAACTCATACGGGAAAGCCATCGTCCAATGAATAAACATCCTCATCTTCATCGTACAAGAAACTGTGTGAAGGATTGTTTCTTGATATCCATTCTAGAATTTCTTCATCGAGAGTTTCAAAGGTCTGATTTGTGAAATAGAAAAAAGTTACATTTGGAATGGACCCAATCTCTCTATTTTGTAATTTAATGGATGCGTTGCTTCCTAATATCTGCAGAGGATTTTCTATAGGATTCCTTCTCATAACACCGTACCTTTAACGAGATTAAACACTCTCTCTGTAACTGGCCTATCATCAATAAGAAGTTGAAAGTTATACTTTCCTTCATAAGGGAAAGCAACGTCAAAGAGTTCGAAAGCGCACTCGATAACTGCATTGGGATCCGTGGACGTGATTGTACCATGAATTTGTGCTATAGGTTTTAGATCTTTAAGACTGGAGTATTGAAGAATTGTCTTATAGCTTCCCCTGCAGTTAGTTACAGATATAAATACAAGCATTTTTTTATGACGGATGGGTAAATTATACGCCGCTATAGAATTAAAAATTCCTATCAAACTCTTTTTATTCGTTCTTTTGTCTTCGATGATTTCATCACATATAATCATCGCTAGTGCTTTTGGCCATTCCTGTTCCATAGAAGTAAAGGTATTCGTACAGATGCTTTAATTCAAGAAAAATATTTATTTTAGATTCATGAGAGATAATTTCCCATTGCGCTGGATACATAAAACGATAGAATGCTTGAAAAGGTATTGCGTATGGACAGCACAAAATCACATCTGAAGGAAAAACTTGACCTCAATTCCGAATTTAAGAAGGCCTTAGATGGAATGGAAAATACTTCTCAAAATATTTTCATCACAGGGAAGGCCGGAACGGGGAAATCAACCCTTCTCAATTATTTTCGTCATCATACCCAAAAGAAAGCGGTGGTTCTCGCCCCCACAGGAGTTGCAGCCCTTAATGTACAGGGACAAACCATTCATTCCTTCTTCCGTTTTAAACCAGACATCACTTTAGATAAAATCAAAAAAATTTCTTCCCGAGGCAAGAACATTTATAAAAAAATCGAATCGATTATTATCGATGAAATTTCCATGGTTCGAGCGGATATTTTAGATTGCGTTGATCGGTTTATGAGGCTCAATGGTCAAAACTCTTCGAGGCCTTTTGGCGGGGTTCAGATGATTTTTTTCGGAGATTTGTATCAACTCCCTCCGGTGGTCCCCTCAAAGGAGCGGGAGATTTTCGAACGGCATTACGTAAGCCCGTACTTTTTTGATTCACATGTTTTTAAAAATTTTCAGATGAACTGGATCGAACTCGAAAAAATTTATCGGCAAAGCGATTCCCGTTTTATCGAAATACTGAATGCCATTCGTAATAATACCCCCACCGAAGAACATCTTCGAGTCATCAATCAACGATGTAAACCGGATTTTGAACCTGACGGGAAGGATTTTTTCATTCAACTTACGACGACCAACGCATTGGCTGAAGAAATCAATGTGTCCCAACTGATGAAACTTCCTGGGAAACTGTATACCTATTCCGGGCTCAAGGAAGGCGATTTTAAAGATTCGTATTTACCGACAAAGATGGAACTGGGCCTTAAAGTTGGAGCTCAGGTGATGATGCTCAATAACGATTCATCGGGTCGATGGGTCAATGGGAGTGTCGGTCAGATTCAGGAGATTGATTCCAGTGAAGGAGAGGATGTCGTCTGGGTCAAGCTCACGAATGGAAATCGGGTCGAGGTCACCCCCTTCACCTGGGAGCTTTATCAATTTTCATTTGATGAAAAATCCCAAAAACTGACTTCACAGATGGTGGGCTCCTTTACCCAATATCCGATGATGCTCGCCTGGGCAGTGACCATTCACAAAAGTCAGGGAAGAACATTTGAACGTCTGGTGATCGACATTGGCAAGGGGACCTTTGCCCATGGTCAAATGTATGTGGCTTTAAGCCGGTCCACCTCTCTAGAGGGAATATTTCTTAAGAAGCCTGTTCAAAAAAGACATATTTTTGTCGATTGGCGGGTTGTTTCTTTTGTCACCCGATATCAATATCAACTCTCTGAAAAAAACATTCCTATGGATCAGAAAATGAAATTTATTCGTGAAGCCATTCAAACAAAAAAGAGCTTGGAGGTGATTTATCTTAAGACCAATGATGAAAAATCGAAGAGACTCATTCAGCCCTTTTTTGCAGGAGAACTGAACTATCAAGGCAAATCTTTCCTTGGAGTTCAGGCCTATGATTCCCAAAGGCAGGAGGAAAGAACCTTTCGTGTCGACCGAATTCTGGAAATAAAAGCGGTGGGATAGCCCGAATTTCTCATCACATTTCTACTCAGAGCGCCAATTCCGCCTCGTCTGCGTCGTCAAACTCGGTCGACCCTGCTCAACGTACTGTAAAGTACGCCTCACAGGGTCTCGGTCGTCTTCCTAGCATCCAAAGCGGACTTGACGGTCTCGCTACGAAATCTGATGAGAAATCCTGGCTAGAAGAAGGATTGCAAAGGGAAATTAACAAGTTTAGAATGAAACACTGTTTTAAGGATCACCGGCGACCATCTTAAAGGAGGTTTTTATGGGTCAAGTTGTTATTCTCATGGCTTCCAAGGGAGATCTTGAGCATTGCGAGAAAATGGCAAAATTTTTAAAAAAGTTAAATGTTCCTCACGTCTTAAGAATTGCTTCTGCCCATAAAGTTCCATTAAAGGTCTTAGAAATTATTAAAACTCACGAAAAAGAAGAAGCGGTTTTTATTACGGTTGCAGGACGCAGCAACGCCTTAAGCGGATTTGTCGATGCCCATACGAGTCTTCCTGTTCTTGCCTGCCCTCCCTACAGTGAAAAATTTTCAGGGGGAGACATTTTTTCGAGCCTTCGAATGCCTTCAGGCGTTTGTCCGATGTTTGTTCTAGAGCCTGAAGAAGCTGCTTTGGCAGCTGTGAAAATTTTGGCCATGGGAAATCCCTCATTAAAAACGAAGCTTCAAAAATATCAAGAAGAGAAGAAAAAAACTTTAGAGAAAGACGATGAGGAGGTTCGACGTGGGAAGCGTTAAAGATTTAAATATTTTGAGTCAGCCCGAAGAACATGCCTTGGGCGTAGGTTCCTTTCGTTTTTCAGATCGATATTCTGTTTTTGATTGGGGAGAAATGCCGGATCACATTGAAGGAAAAGGGAAGGCCCTGTGCATTTTAAGCGCTTATTTTTTTGAGAAGCTGGAAAAAATGGGGCTTAAAACCCATTACCTTGGGCTTATCGCAAATGGTCAGGTGACACGGTTATCAGAATTGAAAGAATCTATCGATACTCTTCAAGTTCGTTTGGTTCGTATTCTACGCCCCTCACTAGAAAATGGCGTTTTTAATTATTCTCTCTATCAGAAAGAGAAGGGGAATTTTCTTATTCCTTTGGAGGTTATTTATCGCAATGCTCTTCCTGAGGGAGCTAGTGTTTTTAAGCGATTAAAAGAAGGAAGCCTCACGCTTCACGAAATGGGATTAGATAAAATGCCCATTCCAGGCGAGAGGCTTCAAAAACCCATGCTGGATGTTTCGACGAAATTAGAAACCATTGACCGTTATCTTTCTTGGAATGAGGCTCGTACCTTAGCCAATTTAAAAACGGGAGAATTTGTTGCCTTAAAAGAAGCAACCCTTGCGATTAACCAACTCATTACCCAAGAGGTTGAACGGGTCGGTTTAGTTCATGAGGATGGGAAGGTTGAATTTGCCTTTGATGAACATCGAAATTTGATGCTGGTCGATGTTTTGGGAACCCCAGATGAATGCCGGTTTACATTTGAAGGAATGCCTGTCAGTAAAGAGATTGCACGCGTTTATTATCGCAAAACCCCCTGGTTTACGGAAGTTGAGGAAGCAAAGAAAAAGGATCGAATTCGCTGGAAGGAAAAAGTAAAAAATAGACCGGAACCTCTTCCAGAAGAATTCTTGAAATTGATTTCGCTTCTTTATCAAGCCTGTTCAAATGAGATCACGCAAAGAATTTGGTTTAAAACTCCGCCGCTTAAGGAAATTCTTTTGGGAATTCGTTCTTTTCAAGCTCTTACCATTTAAATAACATGCGTAGCGAAATTCGATCTCTTCCAAAGGGTTTCCTAGAAAGATTACAGCGTATTTTCCCGCCTTCTAAATGGGATACCCTGGCCAACACCTTTGCTGAAAAACGTCCCACAACCTTTCGTGTCAACCCGCTAAAATCATCCGCTTCCATTGTTCTAGAAAAATTATTGGCTCAAGGGTTTCGGGTCCAGAAAGTTTCATGGTATCCGGATGCACTGATTCTTCAGGGAGATTCTTTACGCGAGCTTCAGAAAACGGAAATGTATGAAAAGGGAGAAATTTATGTTCAAAGCCTTACGAGTATGATTCCCCCTTTGGTTTTAGACCCGCAACCCGGTGAAATGATTCTGGATTTAACAGCAGCTCCTGGCAGTAAGACGACCCAAATGGCGTCCTTGATGAAGAACGAAGGAAAGATTGTTGCCAATGACAACAACAAAATCCGATTTTACCGGCTTAAAGCCAATGTTGAAATGCAAGGGGTAAAAAACGTAGAACTTTCTTTGAGGTATGGAGAAGCCTTTGGACGAGAATATCCAAATTATTTTGATCGTGTGCTGGTCGACGCTCCTTGCAGTGCCGAGGGGCGTTTTGACGTTCATGATTCGGCAAGCTTCGGATACTGGAAACCCTCCAAAGTCCATGAAATGGCCCGTAAGCAAAAGAAACTCCTTTTCTCAGGAATTTTAGCTCTAAAACCCGGCGGCGTTTTAGTTTATTCTACTTGCACCTTTGCTCCCGAGGAAAATGAAGGGGTTTTGAACGAGGCACTTGAAGCATTTAAAGACAAAATCGAAATCGAGCCCCTCTCATTGAATATTCCCAATGTAATGAATGGTTTAAAAACCTGGGAAGAAAAAACATTCCACCCATCAGTGACACGCTCTCAACGAATCCTTCCCAATAACCAAATGGAAGGTTTTTTTGTAGCAAAGATGAGGAAGAGGAAAAAATTTCCCTTCCCTTAAGGGAGTCAAATTTGATAGAGTGTCTCCCAATCTCACAGAAGGGGGGGTGAGAATTTAGAAACGAGCATTAAATGAAAACATCACAAGTGCGTGGTGTTATTTTAAGAATCATTACATTAAGAAAGGAGA
The DNA here is from genome assembly GCA_016178055.1 of Chlamydiota bacterium. NCBI lineage: Bacteria > Pseudomonadati > Chlamydiota > Chlamydiota bacterium. The sequence goes on from JACOUC010000071.1 coordinate 52,181, forward strand.
TTTACAAAATGAAAAGGATATTTTTGGCATTGCTTGTTTTGGTTACAGGCCTTGTCACTACACGGTTTGCTCAGGCTGATGGTGAGGAGATGGCTTGGACGCTTCATGGCTTATATGTTGAGCCGAACTTCCAGGCCTTTGTTCCCTTCAACGATAATTTGGACGTTGCTCCTTTCGTCGGGGGTAAAGTCGGTTATCAGTGGAATCAGTATGTTGCCGTTGAAGTAGATGCAGGATGGACCAATCCGGATCTTGATCAAGATGCGGGTGATGTCACTGTAGTTCCGCTTCTTTTCAATGCTCGTGTCAATCTTTGGCCCGGTGTTTACATGGTCGATCCATATCTTTTCGGCGGTATCGGTGTTAGTTTTAACGACATTGAAGTGGTCGGCGATGATGTGGACATCGATAATAGCTTTGCAGGTCAAATTGGAGGCGGTGTCGAGTATCATTTCAATGAAAATGTGTCTGGGTATTTGGATATGCGTTTTTATTTTTCTGATCCAGATCTTTCTACCAGCGTTCTTGGAGAATCAGATGTTGATTTAAATTCTTTCCTCGTCGGTGGTGGTGTTGTTTGGAGATTCTAGTAGGTTTGATTTAAAAAAGCCCCGGGGTCAATCCCGGGGCTTTTTTTTTGTAAAAATACGAGTTTAAAATAAAAAATAAGGTGTACAAAAGAATTTTCTTGGTTTATCTAAAGGAAAGCTGATACTATTTTTGCTAAACGAGGATGCACTTCGGAGAATTTTTGTGAACCGAGTGCTTTTTTTATCTAATTGTAGAACCAGTAATATTTTTTACGAAATCCTGAAGAAGGATTTCGCTCTACTTTATTCCTGCCCAAACAATCTTCATCTCAAAGGATGCAACCATGACGGATGACGTTCTTTTGAAGATGGATTATGCCGAGAGCGTGATTGAACATGCCTCTACGGGGGTTATTACCGTCGATTGTACACGAAAAATCACCCATTTGAATCGAGAAGCTCAGCATATTCTAGGGAATAGTTCTTATGGATGGGTTGGCAAAGATCTTTCTTTTTTACCCGAAACCTTGGTTCACTTAATAGAAGAGACTTTACAAACGGGGCGGGGATATCACCGTCATGAAGTTAAATTAAGAGACGGAAAGCATATTGGGGTGAATTCAGCTAAGATTCGTTCTCGTTCAGATGAGTTTGTAGGGGTTGTTGTCATTTTCACAGATTTATCCCAGATTAAAAATTTCCAGAGGCAATCGAGAACCCAGGAGAAATTTAGTTTTATATCTAAAATTGCACAATCTTGTTCCCATGAACTCAAAAATTGTTTGGTTTCAATTAAGACTTTTTCTCAACTCTTACCAGAAAAATATATGGAAGAAAGTTTTCGCAAGGATTTTTATACCATCGTTTCTGGCGAGGTTGATCGTCTCGAGAATTTAGTCGATAATTTTGTATTCTTCTCTCAGCCCATTGAATTAAAAATGAAATCTGAAGATATTCGTGAAGTTCTTGAGTCCAGTTTAGGAGATTTGAAGGATGTTAACCTCAGTAATATTCAAATTGAGAGGGTCTATCAGCACTCCATAGGATCTCTTCTGATGGATCGTACCCTGATGATCAGGGCCTTGGGAAACATCCTTCGAAATTCAGCTCAAGCGATGTGGAAGGGAGGCATATTGACTCTCAAAACGAAGATCCCTCCTCTGGGTGAAGGGTTTGATAATCTTTTTAAAGAAGAGGCTTTGCTCATTCAAATTGAAGATACCGGCGATGGAATTTCTGAAGAACATTCTCAAGAAATTTTCGAGCCGTTCTTTTCGACCAAAACTTTAGGGATGGGGCTGGGTCTTCCTATGGCAAAGAGAATTATTGAAGATCATGGAGGTCAAATCAGTTTTACCAGTCGAAAAGGAAAAGGAACCTGTGTTCAGGTAGTGATTCCGATTCGATTACCCAGTGAAATGCCTGTAGAGGGAGACGAACTAAAAGATCAAAAAAAACCCATGGCTTTTGAAATGTCATCCAATGAGGTGCGAGATGAAATCAGCTAAATCTCCAAAAGTTTTGGTTGTTGATGATGAATTAGGTTCTCAAGAATCTTTAAAAATGATTCTCAAAGATTCTTATCAGGTGATTACGGCTCCCACGGGCGAAGAGGCTTTTAAGGTATTGGACAATGAAAATCCTGATTTAGTTCTTTTGGATGTTCTTCTTCCGGGGATGGGGGGGATTGAGGTGTTACGAAAAGTCAGGTCTTTAAAACCGGACACGCAAGTCATTATGGTCACGGGAGAGGGTAAAGTGAAAACGGCGGTTGAGGCCATGAAATTGGGAGCCTTCGACTACATTCATAAACCTTTTAATGTTGATGAACTTCAAATTCTTGTTAAGCGTGCCTTGGAACAGCGTAATCTTCGCCATGAAATTGATCAATTGAGGGTTGAATTAAAGAAGGCCTATCAATTTGACAATATTGTGGGAACCAGTGAAAAAATGAAAAATCTTTTTGAAAGCATTACGCGTGTGATGAATTCTAATGCCAATGTTTTGGTCACGGGAGAAAGTGGTACTGGAAAAGAACTGGTTGCCCGGGCCATTCACTATAATGGAAATAGAAAAGAACAGCCCTTTGTAGTGGTTCATACCTCTGCTGTTCCTGATAAACTTTTGGAGAGTGAACTTTTTGGGCATGAAAAAGGTGCTTTTACCGGAGCCATTCAAAGAAAAGATGGAACATTAGAGCTTGCCGATGGAGGAACCGTTTTCCTTGATGAAATTGGCGATATGCCCTTTGAGCTTCAGGCCAAGCTTTTGAGGGCCATTCAAGAAAAGGAATTTCGAAGAGTCGGAGGAACAGAGTCTATTCGGGTCGATGTTCGATTTGTCGCTGCCACCAATAAAAATCTGGAAAAGGCGGTAAAAGAGGGTAGCTTTAGAGAAGACCTCTATTATCGACTCAGTGTAGTTCCGATTGTTCTTCCTCCTTTGAGAGAAAGAAGAGAAGATATTCCCCTTTTGGTCTATCATTTCTTAGATCGTCATCGAACAGGAGCCCATTCTAAAGTCGAAGGTTTTGCTCAAGAAGCGATGGATGCGCTTCAAAATTATGACTGGCCTGGAAATGTTCGAGAGCTTCAAAATGCCCTAGAAAATTTGGTGGTCATGGTAGATCATCCGATGATTCGTTTGGAGGATCTTCCTCAACAAATTCGGATGCACCAGTTTCAAAAAAATCTTTTTGGTCAAAACTCTAAAGAAGGTGCTTCTCTGGAATCCATTGTCGCCGCTTTTGAAAAGCAGATCATTGAAGAAGCGCTTCGTAAATGTAACGGGATTTATACTCGAGCGGCAAAACTTTTAGGGACCACGAGAAGGATTTTAAAATATAAAATTGACCAACTCCAAATTCAGCCTGTGCGAACTTCTCGTAAATCTAACAAACAAGAAGAAAATTCTTCTCTTCCCTCTCCCAATGAAATTCTGCCTTCTCCAGGTCTCATTGAAAATTCATAGAATCCTCTCGTTTTTTTATCATAACTAACAAAATTGGGCAAACTAATTATTCCGTCCTTTTTTGTATATTGCTATTCAGTGTTTTAAAATTAAAATCAAAAAGAATAATTTTTATAACTTATTTATTTATAGATACTTACATATTAATTTTATTTAAATTTATACTTGGCATGGGACTTGATATATAAGGACCCGAGTGCTTCCTCGTTCCCACCCACAGGCGGGATGCCAGAAAAAATGGATACTTCCTGTGGGAAATTTTTTTTTGGAGAATCGTCATGGAGAGTCTACGAAAGACAATTCTTGTGGTAGACGATGAAGAGGGGATTCGTAAGTCCCTCGACATGATTTTAAAAGAGCATTATCGAGTCTTCACAACCCCTAGTGCTGAACAAGCCCTCCAACTTCTTCAAACAAATCTTAAAAATGTGGATGTCATTTTCTCCGATATTCTTATGTGCCAGATGACCGGGATCCAGTTTTTAGAGAATGTCAAAAAATTCTGTCCAACGGCACAAGTTATTTTAATAACGGGCTATCCTACGATCGATACCACTGTTGCTGCTCTTCGTTTAGGAGCTTCGGATTATATTCTCAAACCTTTTACAGTGGATGAAATTCTAAAGGCCACAAGACGGGCTTTGGAACGTAAAAGAACCTATCAGAAAAATCAGGAGAAAATTCAAGAGCTCTCGGAGGCGATTCAGAGAAATTATGATGGGACCATTCGTGCTTTAATTTCTGCGATTAATATCAGAGATCAATATACCGCTGGACATTCCTATCGGGTTTCAAAACTCATGGCACGCTTTGCCAAATTTCTTAAAATAGATTCTGAGATTGCTGAGAAATTAGAGATTATTGGCTATTTACATGACATTGGTAAAATCGGAATTGCCCAAGAAATCTTGAATAAAAAGTCGGGTCTGACGTCAGAAGAATACGAAGAAATCAAGCTTTATCCCTTTATTGGATATAAAATTCTCCAATCGGTAGATTTGTTAAAAGATGTCCTGGACATTTTGCTCTATCACCAAGAGCGCTTTGATGGGCAAGGTTATCCTGCAGGACTTCGGGGGCGTGAAATTCCTTTGGGCGCAAGAATGTTAGCCATTGTTGATGCCTACGATGCGATGACCTCCCAGCGAGTTTATCAGGAAAAACAATCGAGTGAGCTCAGTTTTAAAGAATTACGCGAGCAAGGGAAAAGTCAGTTTGATCCTGATCTTGTAGAATCTTTTATTCGAATGATGGAAACAAAAGGGGATTCTCCAATTCCAGTCCTTCAAAGGGAGGTAAGCTCTTTATGAAAAAAAATAAAACAGCAGAATTTGTTGCTTATGGATTAGGAATTTGGATGGTTTTTATTTTTTCAGCTTCATCAGCCTATGCGATTGGTTTTAGGTTATACGATGAAGGGGCAAAGGCTCAAGGACAGGCTGGCGCTTATACGGCTCAAGCGGATGATGCCTCGAGTCTTTATTATAATCCAGCGGCGATGCCCAGTCTTAAAGGCGATCAAGCTTTGACGGGAGCAGAGTTTATATTTCTCGATACCGATTATACAAGTACATCTGGGGTCGAAGAATCTTCGGAAAATGATATGGGGATGGTTCCCCATTTTTATGCTGTGAAACAACTCAATAAAAAATGGGCGATTGGTTTGGGAGTTTATTCTCTTTTTGGGCTTGCAACAGAATACAATGATCGAGGGGCTTTCCGTTATGTGACCACGAGTTCTGAATTAAGAACGATGGACGTGAGTCCGGTGATCGCTTATCAATTAACCCCTGAGCTTTCTGCCGCGGCTGGTTTGGACGTAGTGATTGGAAGTGCTGATCTGCGTAGCAAGGTTGATTTTGGAGCCTTGGCTGGAATTTCGGGAATGGCGGATGGCAATTCTCGATTGGCTGGAGATGGGGAAGGGCTGGGCTTTAATGTAAGCCTTCTTTATCAACCCCATGTACAGCATCGCTTTGGAATTTTATTTCATAGCCCAGTTGATCTTGATCTTGACGGGAGCGTGGTTCTTTCGAGTATCCCCAATTTTGTAGGAGTGGGTTCTACGGTGACGGGAGATCTTTCAACAGAAATTGATTTGCCGGCTATTATTAGATTTGGGTATGCCTACACTCCCACTTCACAGTGGAAGATAGAGTTTGATTTAGATTGGTCTAATTTTAGTTCCTATAATGAGTTGGATTTAAGGAGCACCAATCCCCTTTTCCCATCGACCATTGTTCCTAAAGATTATGACGATGGATATGTTTTTGCGATTGGAACGCAGTATCTCTTGAATGAGTCCTGGGCCCTTCGGGCGGGTTACGGACATATTCTTGCCTCTGTTCCGGACTCCACCTTTGATCCCATTGTTCCAGATGCGGACCGAAATTTTGTTACTGTGGGTCTAGGATATGAATGGAAAATGTTTACGGTCGATGCGGCTTATCAAGCCATTTTTTTTGATGATCGGAATATCGATAATGATGTTGGGGCCAGTGTCGGTTCGACCGTGGATGGGCATTATGAAACTTTTGTTCATGCCTTTGTTATTGATGTAAAAATGTCCTTTTAGTTTTTGAGTGAAACTTTCTCTATGAAACAGGCGACCGTGTTAATTGTTGACGACGAGAGAGGTCCCCGGGAATCCCTCCGAATGATTCTAAAAAATGATTATCAACTTCTCATTGCCAGCAATGGTTTTGAGGCCATTGAATTTTTAAAAAACCATCCGGTGGATGTCATTGTATCAGACCTTAAAATGCCCGAACTTTCTGGGGTCGATGTTTTGAATCGAGCAAAAGAATTGGATCCCAGAATTGAATTCATCCTCTTAACCGGTTTTGGGAATTTACAAAGTATCAGTTTAGAAACACCTCATCCCATCTCAGATTTTCTCTACAAACCTTACAGTGTAGAAATCGTTCGAAGTGTTGTAAAAAAGGCTGTTGAGAAAAGAAAATCGCAATCATAAAAATCCAAAAATCAAACATCAAAGATCAAAATGACAATGTAAAATTTAAATATCTCCCTTGCAATAACATTAGAAATTTTGAATTTTGGTATGTCATTTTGCATTTTGATTTTTGAATTTTAAATTAACTACGAGGATAGGTTAATAGCCTACGATCCGTTTAAATTAATCCCTCCTGTGTTACGTAAAAATTCGGTAGAATGTCTCTTATGATGAAATTAAAAAAACAGCTTGAGGTAGAAAAGCATGTTTCAGCTGGAGGGGTGGTTTATCGTTTGAGTGAAGAAATTCTTCAAATTGCGCTGATTTCAAAATTAGGAAGAAAGGTTTGGTGTCTTCCAAAAGGTCATGTTGAAAAAGGAGAGAGTTTTTTTGAGGCCGCTCAAAGGGAGATTTTAGAGGAGACAGGTTTAGAGGCCCATCCTTTTAACAGTCTGGGTGATGTTGCTTATGAATATTATGATCGGTGGGAGAAGAAAAGAATTTTTAAAACGGTCCATTTTTTTCTTTTTGTTTTCTGTAAAAAAGTCAGGAATCCTCAAGATCGTGAAGTGGATGAGGTGAAATGGTTCTCGGTTGACGAGGCTTTGTCCTGTATGAGTTATTCTAGTGAAAAAAAGATTGTGAAGAAAGCGGCTCGGTCATTGATGAAGAATGGTAAAAGGACGTTTTAGCTTGATCCTCCCGATAGGTTTTTGATAGCTTCTAGCCCTAATAATAAAATGTGAAATTTGTTTTTATGAATCGATTTCTACCTTAATTTTGATTTTTGATGTTTGATTTTTGGATTTTCATAGTTGCTGGCGTAGCTCAACGGTAGAGCACCTGATTTGTAATCAGGCGGTTGCGGGTTCAAATCCCATCGCCAGCTTAAAAACAGTTCAAGGTTCAAAGTTTAACCCCGTTATTCAACGGGGCAAGAGTTCAAAGAAAAAAACAAAAGAAAAAACAATTTAAAATTCTCTTGCAACCTTTGTCTAGGTTTGGTAAAAGATTCAGTTACAGTATCTATTTTAGAAATTCCTTTTTTCAGATAACTCTCTTAGGTTCAAAAAGAGAAAAAGGTCTTTTTGTACCTAGTGGGGTATTTTTTTATTTGTTTTCTTTTTTATAACTGCTTGTAAAATAGTGGGTTAAGTTTTTAAATTCTAAATTTCGAGCTAATTTTCATCCCGATGGATAGAATAGATGAGAATTTTAGGGCAGGTACCAAAGTGGCCAACTGGGCCAGACTGTAAATCTGGTGGCTATGCCTTCGAAGGTTCGAACCCTTCCCTGCCCAGGAAGACGGTTTAAAGTTCAAAGTTTAAGGTTTAAAGAGAAAAGCGAAAAACGAGAAAAGCATTTGATGGGTGTTGAGCTATATTTAAAGTATTAGCTTTGTATTAGCTTCAATTTTTTTCTTTGAACCTTGAACTTTAAACTTTGAACTGTATTACTGCGGGAGTAGCTCAATGGTAGAGTTCCAGCCTTCCAAGCTGGATACGCGGGTTCGATTCCCGTCTCCCGCTTGAAAAGCAGTAAGGAGTAGGCAGTAAGAAGTAAGTAGTAAAAAATAAAGTGGGTTTGGTACGTATTGGATTCTCTACATACTACGTACTGTTTACTACTTACTGTTTTTATCTGCCGAGATAGCTCAGCTGGCAGAGCACGTCCTTGGTAAGGACGAGGTCACGGGTTCGATTCCCGTTCTCGGCTCGGGACATAAAGGCAGTTTAAAGTTTAAAGGGAAAAACGATAAAGACTTTTGGATTTTGAACCGTATTTACGTGAACTGTATTTGTTTTGATTTTTTGTTTTTTCTTTAAACTTTAAACTTTTAACTTGTCTTTAAAGGGAGGGCTTAAAAATGGCAAAAGAGAAATTTGACAGAAAAAAACCGCACGTCAACATAGGAACCATCGGGCACGTAGACCATGGGAAAACCACACTCACGAGTGCCA
>JACOUC010000072.1 GCA_016178055.1 Chlamydiota bacterium
GCATGAACTCAGGACGCCGCTCACGCTCATTTTAGCGCCGGCGGAATCGGTGATCAAAAAGGGCGAAGCGTGGGGTGTGAAGCATGAGGCGCAAAAAAATGTCGAGGTCATTCGCCATAACGCCCTTCGGCTCTTGAAGCTCGTGAATCAGCTCTTGGACCTCTCCAAAATTGACGCTGGGAAAATGGAGTTACATCTCAGTTCTGTTCAAGTTGCGCCCTTCTTAAAAGAAATCCAAGACTCCGTCCAACCCCTCGCGGATGAGAAAGGCCTCAAGCTTGAATTTAACGCCCCAGAAGATTTAGAGGCGGAGTTTGATCGGGATCATATAGAGAAGGTGATGCTGAATCTCACTTAAAATGCGATTAAATTCACTCCCAGAGGTGGGGAGATTGTGGTGACGGCAGGGGTGAAGTAGGAAGGAAAAGGGAAAAGTTAAGTTAACAAGTTAACTACGTCCCCTATTTCTATTTTAACAAGTTTCGAATTCTTAATTACAAAAAGAAAAATGTCCGATCTATTGTTGTAGCAGTATAATGGGATACGAGTGGCGAGATTACGAATGTATCAGGTAAAGAAGCAGTAAAAGCGCTTCAACTCAGAAATCGCGTTCGTCGAGTTTCGAGAGTTCTAAATTTGATTCTATAAAGAGGTCGTTATGTTACCTGCCAGGAAATTGGTTCAAGAGGCCTTGCATTTAAAGCCAGCGGAGAGATTTATTGTGATTGAAGCCTTAATCAAAAGTCTGGACATTCCGGACCCTGTGATTGAACAGGCCTGGGCAAAGGAAGCTGAGAAAAGGCTGAAGGCTTACAAGGACGGAAAACTGGAGACAGTATCTTTTGAGGATATGTTTGGAACAAATATGACATGAAGATTATCATTGCCAAACTTGCCCAGCAAGAGTTTGATGAAGCAAAGGAATATTATGAGATTGAACAAGCAGGTCTTGGGAGACGTTTTGAGCAGGAGATAAGGCAGTCGCTATTGCGAATCAAGCAATTTCCATTAGGATGGCCAATGGAAGAAAGGGAGGTGCGACGTTATCTGGTCCATAAATTTCCTTATAAGATTCTTTATTCTGTTCAGGAAAAGGAGATGGTTGTTTTAGCTTTTGCGCATTTTCATAGGAGGCCTGGCTATTGGATAGAGAGGGTGAGGAGATAAATATGGATTGTGTAATCTGTAAGGGTAAAGATATTGTGAAGAGGGTGGTTGATGAAGAATTTAGAATCAAGAGTGATTTGGTTATAGGTCATAGGATGAGCCTCAAAGAAGTAGGTCATATTTTGAAAGCAGCATAAGTGTAGATTTTATCGGGAATGTCAGGAAGCCAGAGCACGGTTTCGCGGCCGGGGGAGAAATCGATGGTGTGGCTAAGGAGTATTTTTTCGCCATTTTTGCTACCCTTCAGGGCAGTTCGCCTCCCTTTTTTGTCGTTTTCCAGAAGAACATTGGGAAAATCCATACCACAATCCCTATCCCCCCTTCTCGTGAAGCGATTTGAAGAAGAGACGAGAGACACTGTCATCAAAGGAACAAGGGCGCTGGCTGTCATTGGGTGCATTTTAATTCCTCTCTTTGGGCTGTTGGATATTGTAACGGCTCCACGGTTCTTTACCCTTTTCATGGCTTTTAGGCTGGTGACAGTGTCTCTTCTCGTCATCATTGTCGCTGCGACTTTTTATCTCAAACGTTTCTCCGCTTTCTTAGGCATGGCCATGGTTTTTTCTATTGCTCTCATGATTGCCGCCATGATCCGTTTCCTGGGTTATGAAACGAGCTACTATGCTGGATTGAGTCTCGTCATCTTGGGAATGGGCCTTATGATTGGATGGGAACCTAGATATTCGATCATCTGTGGCACAATAATTCACTTTCTCTACTTGATTCCGATTTTAATCTTTGATGACATTGGGAATTGGCCAGCCTTTGTCAATAATAATCTCTTTTTGGGGTCGACAGCATTCGTGGCAGTTGTTGCGACCTTCCTAGCCTATCAATCACGCTGGCGAGAATTTTTGGCCAAAGCTAACTTAGAAGATTCCAATCGTAAACTCCAAGAGCTCGACCAACTCAAAAACCAATTCTTCGCGAATATCTCACATGAGCTGAGGACGCCATTGACGTTGATTTTGGCGCCGGCGGAATCGGTGATAAAAAAGGGTGAAGCGTGGGGCGTGAAGCGTGAAGCGCAAAAAAATGTGGAGGTTATTCGCAACAACGCGCTTCGGCTCTTGAAGCTCGTGAATCAGCTTTTAGACCTATCTAAAATTGACGCGGGGAAAATGGAACTTCATCTTTCTTCAGTACAAGTGGCGCCATTCTTGAAAGAGATTCAAGACTCCGTCCAACCCCTCGCGGATGAGAGAGGTCTGAAGCTCGAGTTTAACGCCTCAGAAGACTTGGAAGCGGAGTTTGATCGCGATCAGATGGAGAAGGTGATTCTCAATTTGGTCTATAACGCGGTGAAGTTTACGCCGAGGGGTGGAGAGATTGCTGTTGAGGCGAGGGTGGAGTGAGGGAAGATAAGGTAATTGGCTAACAACGTCCCTTCGTCCACAGTAGGAAGGATTACAGAAGATCGTATGAAAAACCATTTTGATGTAATCATTGTCGGTGGGGGACCTGGCGGTTCGTCTACCGCAACATTTTTAGCTAAAAAGGGCCTGAAGGTCGCATTAGTCGAGAAGGCCTCTTATCCCAGAGACAAGGTATGCGGAGATGGTGTTCCGTTTCCAGCCATTGATATTGTTGAAAGACTTGGTGTTTTCGATGAGATTCCTAGGCTTGGGTATAGGATAGAGGCAATCACAGTATCATCTCCCAATGGAAATCAGTTTAAGGTTCGTGCCGCAAAGTGGGTTGATGGCTCAATCGGTTACATTGTTCCACGAAATTCCTTTGACGAACTCCTTTTTCGTAATGCTTTTCAATGTGGTGCTACTGGCTTTGAAAATTTTTGTGTCGACGCAATCATAAAGGATGCTAGTCACAGTCAGAAATGGCAAGTGAGATCATCTGATGGTCGCTTGTTATCGTCAAATTTTCTTATTGGTGCCGATGGTGCGCATTCCGCGGTGGCCCGTACTCTTGGACTTTTTGAAAAAGACTACAAACATGAGATGGTTGCAATCAGAGGTTATTTTGACGATGTTAGTAGTTTAGAACGTAATATCGAACTCCATTTTTCTTCTAAGACTACGCCAGGTTATTTTTGGATATTCCCAACAGGTGAACGTTCAGCGAATATTGGGTTAATCACGACGCGACGGGAGCTTCAAAAACTTGGGGGCAATTTGAAAAGTATTTTTTACGAGGTTTCCCAAAGTCATTATCCTATTAAGAACAGGCTTCATGGAAGTCGAGCTATCTCGGAGATCAGGGGATGGCCGTTGCCACTTGGATCGAAGTTTGGACGTTGTTTTGATGATTCCGTATTGCTGGTTGGTGATGCGGCACGTTTAATTGATCCAACTACGGGTGAAGGAATATATTATGCCTTAAAGAGTGGAGAGATTGCTGCAAATGTTGCCTTTGATGCATTATCAGAAGGTAAAACTGCCAAAGAAGATTTGGCTATTTACCGTCAGCGACTCATTAAAGAATTCGGAAGTGATTTCCGGTTGGGCTATTTCCTTCAGAGGATGTTGGTTTATCCTGCAGCGGCGAACTTTCTTGTTAGACGAGCGATCAGTAGCTCTATGGTAGCGCAGTACCTTGGTAGTGTCATAGGTCACAGTAAACCAAAGCGCGCCCTTTTTTCGCCGTCTTTTTTGGTTCGATTATTTTTGCCAGACAATATTCTGCCTAAAGATCACGCAACTTTCGATAACCGTCAATATCCTCGCGTCCCTTGCGCCCTTGAATCTTATGCAGATGGTCACGTCTTTAGAGCCATTAACATTGGTTTAGCTGGCGTGAGATTCTTTGCTGATTTTCTTCCAAAGAAGTCTCATATAACTTTTACACTGAAAAACACTCAAGGAGTAACCCCCTCAACATACGATGGGCAAATAGTCTGGTCAAAGGGGGTCTCTCGATCTGCCGGCCAGTATCAACTCGGAGTCAAATTTCAGAATGTTAAATACGAACAACAAAATAAACTTCTTCATTTTATATGTGATTTGGATCGTACTAAATGAGCTTAAAAAAATTGTTTTAGGCAACAAGGTGCACTTTAGAGACAACTGTAAAAGTGGAGGGAGCATAGTGAAAAAGGGGGAAAATTAATTAGTTAACAGCGTTCCCTCTTCCGTCTTCAGGGGAGTAAGATATGGTTTCTACTAATTCTCTTGTTTCCGATACGTTTCTTAAAAAAGAAGAATTTGTTCCTATTAATCATGATGTTATCATGCCCCGTACGGGGAATAGTCAGGAACATATTCTGTCTTTTTCTCAGGAGCAAAGGCAATCTTTTAGGGTGTCTTGCCAATTTAAAATAAGTATCGATCGAGATAGCTCTGAAGAACTTTTTGCGTGGGTTGAGGATCTTAGCCAGAGTGGTTTGAGAATCAAGGCCTCCACTTTACCACTTCAATCGGGTACGGAGAATATCAGAATTACCTTCAATAATTTTTCGTTGGGAATGGACGTTCCTTGTTGTGTTCAATGGCACAAGGATGTTGAGAGTGGGAATACCCTTCTAGGTCTTAGATATACTCAACTAAATGACCAGCGTCGATTGTTTGTAAAGTATCTTTTCTTTAATTTGCAAAATAGAGGTACCATTTCTTCAGATGTTCTCTTTCCAATGAAGTTATTGTCGGATCAAAGAAAGTTAGGAGATATTGTTCAAGATGTTGATAGTACTAAACTACCTTATTTTCTTCATGGTTTGATCAAGAGTGTTGAGACTATCTGTGAGAGGCCTTCATATGTGTGGAAGTGGTGTTATCAAGCTATGGTAAGGACGACGTTACCATGTATATCACAAGAGTGGAAGGGTCTTTCTAGTAACACCAAGTTATTAGGCTTTCTCCTTTCTATATTGACGGATGACTTGGCAGATGGAATTGGGAATAAGAAGTTACTACACAGGATTCTGGGTTCTCTGTTTTTGAATCAGCCACTCAAGATGGGTAGTTTACGAGGTAAAGAAAAAGCTACGGCTCAGATTTTGAACAAAATATGGGTATTGTTGAATGATAATTTTCAACAAATGCCGAGATTTTTTGAATTTTCGCCTCTTTTATTATTCGATTTTCAGCAACTGGCATCATCATTATCATATGCGGAAATAGTAAATGAATATAGATATCCAATTAACTACCAAGAAGCGTTTCTTTATCAAGGTTATAATATCAATGTAGTCATTGATGTTATGATTGATCTTATGTGTTCCTTGGATTTTGATGTGTCCGAGGTTGGGAAATTAAGAAACATTGCATGGAAAGCTCAGGCCATGTGCCGAATCGCTAATTGGATAACAACGTGGGAGAGAGAAGTTTATAAGGGGGACTGGACGAGTGGTGTTGTTGCTAAGGCACTAGATGACAAGGTGCTGACCTATCAAGAATTATTGAAAAGTAACGCAGATATTGTAATAGGTAAAATCAGGACTTCAGCAACGGAAGCGTCTCTTATGTATGAGTGGTTTTGTCATTGGACGTCAATTAAAGATATCTCTCGAAGTATTTGTTCGGTGAATATGAGTAGTTATTTAAGTGGTCTAGAGACATTTCTTCAAATGTATTGGGCAAGCAAGGTAATGGAATAATGACAAAAGTATTTCAATATTTGTTCGATCATATTAGAAACAAGTCCTTATATTTTGCTGTGGTTATACTTTTTACACGTTTTGTGCCCAGTTTAGCGGGATCTTTAATCGCGATAAATTTTATTATCATTGCGTCCAGTTTAAATCATCGACAAGCCGATGTTTTCCAGTTCGTTGCGTGGTGTTCAGTTGCGATATTGTTAGTTTATACCTTTGTATTTCACCTTTTTATAAGTCGCGATATAAGGAAGTGGTTGAAGAAAAATGAACCTTTGGCAGATAGTGATTTATTAGAGAAAGGAAGAGTAGAAAAATCTATTCGTAACTTTTCTTTAAGAGGAGTTATTTTCGAAACGGTTAGTGTTTTTCTGACTGCACCATTGGGAATCTTATTGTATACAAGGTGGCATTATCATTTTCCAATGTTCTTCACCATTTATTTATTACTTGGTGGATTAATGTTTACGTCTATTACTGTTTTAGTTAACTATTTTTTTCATGAAAAAGCCATGAGTCCTATCCGAGAAGTCTTTTATCGTCAAGCATCCAAGCCAGTTCCTTTGATGTTAGATTTTAGGAAACTGGTATACACAATTGTATTAACACGATTTTTCCCGAGTTTCCTGCTAGGAGTTTTGACTATTTACTATATTGGTGCGAATGCTGGGTTAACTAACGTTGAGTTTCAACATTTTGGTATGGTAGCTACAATCTGTATCTTTATTGCCATTACCTATACTGCGATATGGCATATAGTAAGGTTATTCCCAATAAAGAAGATAATACAGAAAGTAGATTGTAATCAGAGGCCTGTTGGTGAAGAAGTTAAACGAGCAAGATGGAAGGCCGCACGCTATAGTCTTGAATGTTTTCTTATCGAAGCAATTTTTCCACCATTAACTATTATTGGACCGTCTGTTCTATATCTTAAAATCGTCTTTGATATTCCAAATCTTGCTGCTGGGCACATTTTTATAGGGGGCATTCTAGGTATTACGACGGCTGTTCTCTTTAACTATTTTATTATTGAAGATAAACTAGAGAACGTATCTTCTTGTTTATATCGCCTCTTTCCTGAATTAAAAGGGGATCCCAAGGTTCTTTTAAGCATTCGTATGAAATTATTAATCCCTTTTTTGATTATTGTAGTCTTAACTGCTACGCTAATAGGAATAACTGCTTTTGTAAAAATGGTTTCAGTGTCAGGAACATCTTATCAATTGGCTATTAATCTCCGTACTCACATTATTGGAATAACGACAGCAGTATTGATGATATCTATTGCTCTAACACTTTTGTTGTCACGTTCTATTGGGAAGCCTATCAAATCAATGATGAAAGTGATTAGCAATATTGAAAAGGGCGATATGTCTAAGAGGACATTAGCGATACAAAATGATGAAACAGGGTTTTTAGGACATGCTTTTAACGATATGTTAGATGCTTTGTATGAGCTTACCCAGAACCTGGAGCATAAAGTTGAAGACCGTACCAAGGAACTTGAGAAGAGTAAGCAGGAGATTGAAGAATCATACAAAAAACTCCAAGAGCTCGACCGTGCCAAGACAGAATTTTTCGCCAATGTTTCGCATGAGCTTCGGACGCCGCTTACGTTGATATTGGCGCCATTAGAGACGATGATGAACGACGACGAAAGTTCAAAAGTTCAAGAGTTCAAAGGTTCAAAGGATGAAAAAAGCCAAGGATCAAAGGATGACGAAAGTTCAAAGGTTCAAGAGTTTAAAGGTTCAAAAGATGTCCATCTCGATATGATGTATCACAATGCGCTTCGGCTTCTCAA
>JACOUC010000073.1 GCA_016178055.1 Chlamydiota bacterium
ATCTGAACTCACTAAATCACTTTCATAAAAAACCATCGGTTCATGAAGTTTGACCATCGTCCAGCCTTTGGGAATACTTAAAAGAAGTCCCTTCTCCTCAATTTTATTCAAAATACGACTGGGCATTTTAAGGGCTGCAAGATCCATTTCTAAGCTTCTAGCCTGTTTTGAAAGTTCAAGCACGGTCCTTTCTCTTTCTTTAATTTGGTAACCTATTCGAACGGATTGTACATTCTGCCAAACATAAAAAAGAGCAAGACCCACGCCTAAAACTAAAAATGCAAACGTTCTTAAAATCACCCACCACCGTGTTGCACCCGCCTGACGGCGTTTCGTACGCAAATAAACCTGGCTATCATAACGACGCATCATTCACCCCCTTTTTTCAATGGCCCTTAACATTGCACTCCTGGCCCGATCATTCATTCGTACTTCGTCTGGAGAGGGTCTCACGGGTTTACGTGTCAAAAGTCGTCCTTGAGACCCTCTCAAAACTTCCCCCCCTCGCCCTGAAAGTTTTCTAAAAGAGCGTTTCACCATTCCATCCTCTAGCGAATGAAATGAAATCACAACGAGTCTCCCTTGAGGCTTCAGAATATCCATCGCCTTGAACAGCGTCTCCTCCAAAGCCCCCAACTCATCATTCACATAAATCCTCAAAGCCTGAAAAGTTCGAGTGGCTGAATGAATTTTTTGTCCTTTATAGCGAAAACCTATTGTATCTTCAATCAACCTCGCTAGTTGAAGCGTTGTTTCAAAAGGAAATCTCTTTCGATCCTTCACAATTGCTTTTGCAATCGGACGAGAATAGCGTTCCTGGCCATACTCAAATAAAATATTGGCCAATTTCTCCTCACTAAAATGATTTAAAACCTCTCTTGCCGTCATGGAAGAAAGAGAATGGGCTCTATTCATTCTCATATCGAGGGGACCATTTTCTAGGAAGGAAAAACCCCGCGTGTTATCATCCAGCTGATACGATGAAACTCCCAAATCCATCAAAATGCCATCCACCTCATGAATATTTAAACTTTTTAAATGCTGATCTATCCCTCTAAAATTTCCATGAATCCATTGAATATTTTTCGAGAACTCATTGAGATTTCTTTTAGCCATCTCTAATACTTGAGCATCCTGATCCATGGCAATCAGCATCCCCTTTGGCAAAATTTTTTCTACAATTTCTCTTGCATGTCCTCCCAATCCCACCGTTAGATCAACAATCAAGGCCCCTGGCCTTAAATTTAGAAACTCCAAAACTTCTTTAACAAGAACAGGGGTGTGCGAAAACACATTAAAAAATTTTCCCTGAATTTTTCTTGAAAAACTTCTCGAGATAAGGACTCATGCCTAGCGTTTTCAAGGCTGCATTGAGCATTTTCATTTTTTTGATTCTTTCAATCAAAATCTCTCCCCGTCCCAAAAAATCTTCCGTCAATTTCCTTTTATCTTGATTGAGCAAACGATGAAAATGGTAGGGTTCTTTGAACTGATTTGTCCGGCTCAAATTTCCATTAAGATTCAAAAGTCCAATCAGATGACGATGTTTACCGACCATGAATTCCCCCCTTTCTTTGATTTTAGATTGCGGATTTCGGATTGCGGAATTTTAAAGAATTAATTCATTAAATCCGCAATCCGCAATCTAAAATCCAAAATTAAATAACGTTCCCCCCTTGCGAGGACTCGAACAATTTTTCAGCAACTTCTTCATAACTCTTACTCGACTCCGTTACAAAATGATTCCAAGAAGACTGATCCCAAATCTCAATTCGATTCAAAACTCCAACAAGCACCACATCCCGATGAATCCCTGAATAAGCAAGCAAGGGCTGAGGAACAATAATCCTGCCTTGCTTATCACTAACGACCTCAAAAGCTCCTGAAAAAAACATTCTCGAAAAATTTCGGGAGTTCCCTTGGGTCATCGGCAGATTTTTCAGCTTCTGTTCAATGAGATTCCAATCAGGTTCAGTGAAAACAAAAATACATTTTTCAAGACCGCGGGTTAGGAAAAAGCGCTCAACATAAACTTCCTTAACAGCTTCACGAAATTTGGAAGGAATCAAAACGCGGTTTTTATGATCCAAAGAATGGCGATACTCACCATAAAACATAGCTCCGACCCCCTTTAAAAGTGGTTCAAAGTTCAAGGTTCAAAGATTTGGCATGCTCGAGTTTTTCCCTTAAACTTTGAACTTCTAACTTTGAACTGTCTTATTTACCACATTATCCCACTTTTCACCACTTTGATTAAATATTAAGGTCAAAATCACCCACTGTCAAGGGAGAATCAATAATTTTTTAGTGGTTACATAAATGAACAACCGTGAAAATACAAAAATCAAACATCCCTCCCAAGGGCGTGGCTTGCCATAGGCGGCAAAAATCTTGTCGAACAATGTAAAACTTAAAATGTCTCCCTTGCAATGGCGTTAGAAATTTTGGATTTTAATATGTCATTTTGAACTTTGATTTTTGGATTTTGAATTAAAAGTGAAGAGTTACAATTCTTCTTGAAAACCGCTTGACTACTTATTATCGATTTTTTATTATTTCGATAATAAAGATATATGCTATTTTCATTGAAAGCTCTATGACCCAAGCCAACATTCCAGGACATAAAATACGCTGTCCTGAAAACTATACAGCCTTTATCCCCAATCCCCTGCCCCCCAAAATCACCTGGAGCCAGGAATTGATACGCTCACTCTCGGATGCTGACCGTGCCCTGGGACAACTTGCGGGAGAGAGTAGGAGCTTACCTAATCCCCATCTTCTGATCCGTCCTTTCATAAAGCGTGAGGCCGTTCTCTCAAGCCGCATTGAGGGAACACAAGCCACATTGGGCGAACTTTTAGCGATGGAAGCAGGAGCAACGATTGATCGCAGTACAGAGGACCTTCGTGAAGTCGCAAATTATGTTGTCGCACTCGAGCATGGAATTAAGCGCCTAAAAACATTACCCTTATCTCTTCGACTCATACGAGAATTACATAAACACCTCATGGCAGGAGTACGTGGAAGTCATGCCACACCAGGTGAATTTCGGCATTCACAGAACTGGATTGGACATCCAGGATGTACACTGACCAATGCCTCCTACGTTCCGCCTCCTCCGACTGAGTTGATGTCATGCCTTGATGCATTTGAAAAATTCTTGCATGACCGCTCATTGCCACCTCTTCTTCAGATCGCTCTTCTTCATTACCAGTTTGAGGCCATTCATCCATTCTTGGATGGTAACGGTAGAGTAGGACGTTTGCTAATGACATTGTTTCTCGTCGAACGAAATATTCTTCCAACCCCCTTACTTTATTTAAGCGCTTTTTTCGAGGCGACAAGACGAGATTATTATGAGCTCTTGTCGGGTGTGAGTCACCGTGGAGAATGGGAGGCATGGCTTAGTTATTTTCTGAACGGAGTCGCACGACAATCAGAAGATGCACTCAGCCGAGCTCAACGAATCAATCGCAGACTTGGGAAGTGGCGTAAAGACGTTACCGGAACCGCGTCGAAAATACCTCTGATGTTGGTTGATAGGCTAGCCACCAATCCCTATATCACGATCAATCAGGGCATGAAAAAGCTTGGTGTAGCTTTCACAACCGTGCAACGTGCTGTGGAAAAGCTCGAAAAATTGTCCATTGTGAAAAAAGTTGGCAATGCCAAACGTGACCGTGTTTATTGTGCAAAGTCCATCTTATCCATCCTCGAAGAACCCGCCAAATTGATCCCATGAGACAGTGTTTTAGGGTTTAACTATTTTTCGAAGAATTTCTTTTGAATTTGAGATATACTGGTAGCTGGTGAGGGGTGACCCATAGAGAGTAAGCGGGAAGATCGCCCCCCCACCTGTTGCGATGGCCGTTTAGGCCATCCAGCAGAGCGTTGCGTTGTTTTAGCAACGCTGCAACAGGTGGGGGGGAGGAAAGTCCGAACTCCACAGGGCAAGGCGTTTGATGTTAAATCAGACCTCTCATTTCAGATGAGAGAGGGAAAGTGCCACAGAGACAATACTACCCCGACGTGACGTCTGGGGAAAGGTGAAAAGAGAGGAGATGTCCTTCGGGGCTACTCTTCTCCCCCCCACCTGTTGCGATGGCCGTTTGGGCCATTCAGCAAAGCGTTGCGTTGCTTTAGCAACGCTGCAACAGCTGGGGGGGTGGAAAACCCCGCCTGGAGCGAGATCAAATAGAGGACGAGGGGGCTGCCCGCCCATTGTTCCGACCTAACGTCGGGGCGAGTCCCGGGTGTGATCGCACGAGAGAAATGATCTTCGCCCAGCCTATTTAAAAAGGTGGCGTTGCGAAAAATAGAATTTTCGATAGAATTTATGTGTGCGATCGCAATGGCCAAACATTAATTTTAAAATAGGCTGGGTACAGAATTCGGCTTACAAGCTTACTCTCTACGGGTTACCCGTTACCTGTTCGTTACCCGTAACCCGTGACCTGTTACCCGTTACCCGTTGCGCGTTATGCGTTGCCCATTACTGGAAACGGGAAACAGGTAACGGGTAACGTTTTTACTGTGCTCCTAATTTTCCATCCCGAACAAATTGCAAGAAGTGGATCGTAAAGATGCAAATTCCTATAGAAATTCTTAAGAGTCTAAAGAATTGAATCTGCCAAATATTTTCTTTCGAACGTAAAATGCGCCACAATCCCTCAGAAACTAAAAAAGCTCCCGCCGTAAAAGCCCAGTAATCAACGACGATAGGGCCCCGCAAAGAAAAAAAAATTTTTTTAGTCAAAAAACATGCTAGGACAGAAATTAAAATTGCTCCGATCAGAGAAAAATTTTTACGCAATTTAAACCTCTCTTTCAACAATGTTTTTCCATCCCTCACCTCTCACCAGTAACCCATTTTCCCTCATCAGTCCACATCTGAGATTTATATTTTTTTTTCAAAGTTTGAACAGGATCTTTTATGGAAAGCAAATAATTGGGTTCTTGAACACAATTCATTTTAAAAACTTCTTCTATTCCAGCTAAAACAGCCTGTTTGAAACAATCAGAAGAAATTCCAATCTGATTAAGCATCACTGTGCCTTGATGAAGCATCAAATGTTTTCTTCTCCTTTGAGCACCTCCAACAATTTTCATTCCTTGATACAATAAATCACCCGAAGAAGGCGATTGAAAACAAAACTGAGGTTTTGAAATTTTAGAGTCGTCATAAATTTCAGTTAATACTCCTAATTTCCTAAAAGCTTTTGAAAAGGCCAAATGGATCCAATGATAACTATCTCTTACAGAATCTAAGAATGAAAGAGAAGAAAGATTTAAGACTAAAGAAAACGTAAAATCCTCTCCATGAAAAACAGTTCCTCCACCCGTCATGCGTCGAACAACAGGGTGAGAGAAAAAAGAGGGATTCATTTTTTGAAAATATCCAATGGAATAAGCGGGTCTCAGCCATTGATAAAATCTCAATATGTTCTTCCCTTCAATAAAAAGGGCCTCATCCACCGCCATATTTTGGAAAGGATTACCAGGACCTGTATCAAACCATTTCATTCTTCAAAAACCTTAAAGTCTCTTAAATTAAATAATGTAGACTGCTCAAAAAGAGCCAGTTTCAAGGCGCGTGCAAGCGACCGCGGAGACGTACGTTTTATGGTACGTCGACAAGGAAGTACCGCACGCAACTTTAGAAAATGGCCTTTTTCAGCAGTCTGATACCTTACCACACTAGGCGTAGTTCTTTTGCTGCCTTCACTTCATCTAACCTTCGAACAGGAGTTCGGGTGGGGGCTTCGTGAAGAAGATCAGGGTTTTCCTTGGCCTCTAAAGCAATTTTTTCTAAGACTTGAACAAAGTGGTCGAGTGTTTCTTTCGTTTCCGTTTCTGTAGGCTCAATCATCATGGCTTCTTCAACGATCAAAGGAAAGTAAACGGTAGGGGGGTGAATTCCATAATCCAGAAGCCTTTTTGCAAAATCCAGGGCTCGAATGCCATGTTTTAAATAGGGTTTAGCTGAAACGACAAATTCATGCATGACCGGTCCTTCATGAGGGGCTTCGAAAGTTTTTTTCAATTTTGAAAAAAGATAATTGGCATTGAGAACTGCGGCTTGCCCAACCTTATCAAGCCCGTCCCTTCCCAAAGTTTGAATATAAGTGAGGGCCCTTAAGAGAATTCCTACATTCCCATAAAAAGATCGAATCCTTCCCACAGAATCGGGAAGATCATATTTTAGCGTATATTGATTTTCTTTTTTCTCGACCCAAGGCGTAGGTAAAAATCGAGCTAAAGGGGTTTTCACACCGACAGGGCCTGCTCCAGGACCTCCGCCCCCATGAGGCGTTGAGAAAGTTTTGTGCAAATTAATATGAACAATGTCAAACCCCATATCTCCAGGCCGGCATAATCCTAAAAGAGGATTCAAATTGGCTCCATCATAGTAAAGCAGTGCCCCTACTTGATGAACTTTTTCAGCAATTTTAAGAATGTCTTTTTCAAACAAGCCTAATGTATTGGGATTGGTCAACATCAAACAAGCAACATCCGTTGAAAGAACTTCCTCTAACTTTTTTAAATTGACATGACCCCATTCGGATGGAACAGAAACGATGTGAAAGCCCGCCAAATGAGCGCTCGAGGGATTCGTTCCATGAGCAGAATCAGGAACAATAACTTTTGTTCTTTTTTGATTTAAATGCCGAAAATGAGCACGAACCAAAAGCATTCCTAAAAATTCTCCATGGGCTCCCGCGCAAGGTTGTAAACTAAATCGGTCCATTCCAGAGATTTCACAAAGACTTTTTTCGAGTTCATACATCACCGTAAGAATACCTTGAGAAAGGCCTTCAGACTGATACGGATGAATTTTTGAAAAACCCGGCATTGAGGCAACCACTTCGTTCATCTTGGGATTATATTTCATTGAACAGGATCCCAAGGGATAGAAATGAGAATCGATAGAAAAATTCAAATGAGAAAGATGCGTGTAGTGGCGTACCAATTCAAGTTCACTTAAAGAAGGAAGGTCCGCCTTATTTTCACGTAGAAATTTTTTAGGAATTAAATTTTTCGATATCCCTTCGATATCATCTGGGGGTAAAGAAGATGCCTTCCTTCCGGACCGACTGAGTTCAAAAATTGTTTTTTCCATGAACTTCCTCCCTTGCCTCTTCACTGAGAACTTGTGCAAATTTTTTAATTTTTAATTCACTCATCATTTCGGTCACACAAACAAGAATAGCATCATCCAAATCTGGATAAAATTTTGTCAAGGCCAATCCCGGAATGATTTTGCGTTTTTCAAGCTTTCGAATTAAATCTCGAGGAGCAATGGGAACGCGTAAAACAAATTCGTTAAAAAAAGGCTCTGAAAAAGCAAGTGAAAATCCTGGCAAGCGACTGAGAAGCTGTGCTGCAAAATGGGCTTTTTTTAGATTGAGAAGTGCCAGTTGACGAAATCCTTCGGGCCCGAGTGCCGAAAGGAATACAGCCGCTGAAAGTGCATTTAAAGATTGATTCGTGCAAATATTCGAAGTCGCCTTCTCTCGACGAATGTGCTGTTCACGAGCTTGTAAGGTAAGAACGAATCCACGTTTTCCATCCAAATCCTGTGTCATTCCAACCAAGCGACCCGGTACTTTTCGAACGAATTCCCTTCGGCAAGTTAAAAAGCCAAAATAAGGGCCTCCATATTGGAGAGCATTTCCTAGAGACTGTCCTTCCCCAACACAGATATCCGCTCCCATTTCACCCGGAGATTTAAGCAAGCCTAAGGCCACGGGATAAGCCACCACAATGAGAAGAGCGCCATACTGATGGGCCAATTTCCCCATTTCCTCAATTTCTTCAAGGGTTCCAAAGAAATTGGGCCATTGAACAACGAGAGCCGTAGCCCCTTTCTTTAATTGATCTTCTAAATCCTCAACATCCGTTGAACCATTCTTTCGGCGGATGTCAATCACGGCCTCTCGGGTTGAAGCCAAATAGGTTTTCACCACTTCACGATATTCAGGATGAACCGTCTCAGAAATAAGAATTCGCTGAGCATGGGGATGAAGTGCCATCGCCATAAGAGCCGCTTCCGCTGTCGCAGAAGCCCCATCATAAAGCGAGGCATTCGAAACTTCTAAGCCGGTTAATCGAGCCATCATCGTTTGATATTCGAAAATAGCTTGAAGCGTCCCCTGGCTTGCCTCGGGTTGATAAGGCGTGTAGGAGGTTGAGAATTCTCCTCTGGAGACTAAGGCATTCACCACACTTGGAATAAAATGATGATACGCCCCAGCCCCAAGAAAAATATCATGCGTTTCGACCGTTGCATTTAAATCAGACCATGCTTTAAATGATTGAAGGATTTCAAATTCCGAGCGACCCAGATCTAAACGTCCTTTCGTCCTTTTTACATCAGAGGGGAGAAGTCGATTGACAAGATCTTCCATGCTCGAGAAACCAATTTCTTGAAGCATTTCTTTCCAATCTTCTGGTGTGTGAGGAATAAAATCCATCTAGGCCTGTGCTCCCACTAAATCCTGATAAGCCTTTGATTCTAACAATTCCTCAAGCTCTTTTGGACTTTCAATCGTTATTTCAAAAAACCAACCTTCACCGTAAGGATCCTGATTCACCAAACCCGTTTCCTTTTGGAGTTTATCATTAATGCGAGTGACTGTCCCTGAAATGGGGGCATAGATATCCGAAGCCGCCTTCACTGATTCAACCACTGCACAGGGATCTTCCAATTTTATTTTTTGACCCACTTTAGGAAGCTCGACATAGACAATATCTCCCAACTCCTTTTGTGCAAAATCGGTAATTCCGACAATGCCTGTTTTATCTTTGACAGAGACCCACTCATGGGTTTTTGAATATTTTAAATTTTGTGGAATACTCATAAAATCTCATCGCCTTTCATCGTTAGTGGATTGATTGAACCCACGAAATCTCATCCTGTGGTTTAAACCTTTTTGCAATTCCCCCTTTATAAAAAGGGGTTTTTACAATTTCAGCCAAACGCTCACTCTCTCGAATCAAAATATAGATCGGGCTTCCAATGGATGAATATTCAATGCTGACATATCCTAAACCAATGTTTTTCCCCAAGGTTGGAGAATACGAACCCGAGGCAACCCATCCAATTTCTTTCCCATCTTTCATGATCGAACAACCATGGCGTGGAATGGCTTGGTCAATCATTTCAAATCCGACTAATTTTTGTTTTATTCCTTTTTGCCTTTCTTTTTCCAAAGGAGAGCGACCTATAAAATCACCCTTGGTAAAAGATACCGTCCAAGATAAACCTGATTCTAATGGGTTTTCTCTTTCAGTCATGTCATTTCCGTAAAGAAGGTAGCGAACCTCTAGACGCAAGGTATCTCGAGCCCCAAGACCTATCGGCTTAATACCATAAGACTCGCCCAATTTTAAAAGTTCTTCCCAAAACTGCACACCATGAGACTTTGGAATTTCAATTTCAAACCCATCTTCCCCCGTATATCCCGTTCTTGAAACAAGAAGTTGCTGATTTTGCCAGGGAAGATATTTAAAGTGGTAATAGGAAATTTGATGAATGGCAGGCCCGATCATTTTTTCGATTAATCCTCTTGAGAGAGGACCTTGAACAGCGATCAAAACAGTTGAATCTGATGTATTCTCAATCAAAACGTCATACTTTTTTACCTGTTCTTTTAACCAAATTTCATCCTTCGTAACATTGGAGGCATTCACCACCAAAAGAAATTCGTTCCTATGATTCTGATACACCAAAATATCATCCAGAATCCCTCCATCAAAATTACAAATGGGTGTGTAAATAATTTTCCCGTCCTCTAATTTCTTAATATCATTGGTAATGACCCACTGTAAAAAATCAAAAGCGCCCTTCCCCTTAACCCAAAGTCTTCCCATATGGCTAATATCGAATAGTCCCACCGCATTTCGGACCGATTGATGTTCCTGCAAAATGCCTTGATAATAAATAGGCATCAAAAAACCCCCAAATTCGGCCATACGAGCTTTCTGGCGAATATGAAGATCATAAAGAGGAGTTCGCTTCAAATTTGACATCAGACAGACTCCTTCTCACCCTCACTGGAAGAAGGCTCAGGAGCCGAAGAGGCATCAGAAGGTTCTTCGGGGAGAAATAACAAGCGTGCGCAATTATCACAAGCCACTAACTCTTTTTCTCTTCTAACATTAACAAGAACTTGAGGAGGAAGAAGCGTATGGCACCCTTGACAGCTGCGATCCACAATCGGAACAAGGGCCTTGCCATGGAGATGGGCCAAAATTCTTGTATATCGACGGAATAAATCTGGATTGACATCTTTAAACGAAAGATCTTTTTCTAATTTTAATTGAGCCAGCTTCTTTTCTACCGCTTTGATTTTGGCTTGAAGTTCTTGTTCTTTCTGAGAGAATTCACGCTTTAAGGTTTGAAGTTCAGACTCGAGCTTTTTAATGACTTGATTCTGCGCATCGATTCCCATCATTTTTTCAAGAATTTCATCCTCCAGACGTGAAATCTCTATTTTAACCCCAAAAATTTCTCTTTCCAAAGCCTTATATTCTTGATTGGTCTTAACACTCATGAGCTGACCTTCTTGCTTTTGACGAAGGGTCCCCTTACTTTCAAGATCAATTTCAACCTTTTTATGATTGACCTGAAGATCTTTAAGAAAAGCTTTAGAAGCATCAACCTCTTTAGATTTTTTATCAACAACCTGTTTATATTGATCTAATAATTTTGGAAGATTAATTTTCTCATCTTCCAAAATCAATATTTCTACATCTTTTTCTTGTACCTTTAAAAGCTTCTTTAAATCTTCGGTCATAGATTAATTTTTCTAATTTTAGGTTTTTTGTATTTTGAAAAAAATTTCTGGTTCTCGCCCTTCTATGTTTTTTCGTTTTTCGAACTTTTAACTTCTAACTTTAGACTTTTAACTTATTTTTAATTGGGCAACGCTGGGCTCGAACCGTCGTCGTCAAACCCTTCGAGGGCTTTGACTCCTCCCGTGAAAGGCAACCCCTGGTTTCCTTTCACGTGCTTTCCTTCCTTCATAGGAATCAAAATCTCATCGGGGAGACCAACTGTTCTCCCCAGCTCACCTTCGCTACGCTCCGGCTCGCTCCCCTCTCCCGGTTCTCGTCCTTCTATGCTCAGTTTTTCAACTTTAAACTTTTAACTTTTAACTTATTTTTAATTGGGCAACGCTGGGCTCGAACCAGCGACCCCTACCGTGTGAGGATAGTGCTCTAACCAGCTGAGCTAGTTGCCCATAAAACAGTTCAAAGTTCAAAGATTAAAGAAAAGAAATTAAACTCATCTTTATAAACCACTCATCTTCGACACAAGTTCGTCCAACTTCGCTAAAATGTCTTCTCTTTCATCCCTTGAAAATCCGCTGGAGGACAATCTCTCTTTTCGAACCAAATAAACCTCTGTCTGATGAGACGACAATGAATAAAGATAAAGACCGTAGACTGCCCCATATTCCCCTAATTCTGCAGATCTAGAACCAAAAATTTCAATCCGTTGAGAAGAATGATTCACCCGTTCAACCACCAGACCTATTTCTTTAAAAGCCGTTTCTCCGATATCCGCCATTTTCTCTTGGGCGACATCAAAAAGAATTCCTTTTTGCTTTTTAAATTCAACATGTTCCAAGTCAGATACCGTTTGACAACCCATCAGGGGAAGAAGAATGACAAGAAAAATGAAAAGTAGTTTTTGCACAAGAACTCCCTATTGTGTACAAGAAAAAATAAACTGCGCCCATTCTATCACAATACAAAGGAGGCTCAAGAGAAACAGTTTAAAGTTTAACCCCGTTATTCAACGGGGCAAGAGTTTAAGGCTAAAAAAAGCCAAAGGCTAGAGGCTGGAAGCCATTAAAGATGGCTAGAAGCTAGAGGCTAGAAGCACTACGCTGTTTCTTTCTAGCATCTAGCTTCTAGCTGTCTTTATGCTTTTCCTCCTTGAACTTTGAACCTTAAACCTTAAACTGTTTTAAAATGGGCCCACTAGGATTTGAACCTAGGACCAACGGATTATGAGTCCGCTGCTCTAACCAGCTGAGCTATGGGCCCAAGAGAAACAGTTCAACCCTGTCATACGATCCTGTCATACGACAGGACGGACAGGACGGACAGGGCAAGAGTTTAAGGTTAAACAAGCTAAAGGCTAGAGGCTGGAAGCTAGAGGCTAGAAGTAGTAACGTATTTGCATCTCTAGCGTCTAGCTGTCTTTATGCTTTTCCTCTTTGGACCTTAAACTCTTGCCCCGTTGAATAACGGGGTTAAACCTTGAACTGTTTTAAAAAAAGGGATAAGCGAAAAGGAAAAAGTTTATATCGAAATATAATCCAAAAAGCCCTTCAGTTTTTTGGAACGAATGGGATGACGCATTTTCTTAAGAGCTTTGGCTTCAATTTGACGAACACGTTCTCGGGTTACATTAAAGACCTTCCCAACTTCTTCCAAGGTTCTAGGCGAACCATCTCCAAGACCAAAGCGAAGCCTTAAAACACGCTTCTCCCGAGGAGTCAAAGTCTCTAAAACATATTCGATCTGCTCTTTTAAAAGACTGTATCCCGTTGCCTCTGCTGGATTGCGAATACTCTTATCTTCAATAAAATCTCCAAATTGACTATCTTCTCCATCTCCAATGGGAGTTTGAAGAGAAATAGGATGCTGAGAAATTTTCAAAATCCCGCGAACTTTTTCGACGGGGATATCCATCTCTTCAGCAATTTCTTCAGGGGTCGGTTCTTTCCCATATTCTTGAACCAACTTTTTAGAGACACGCACCAACTTGTTAATCGTCTCAATCATGTGAACAGGAATACGAATGGTTCGAGCCTGATCCGCGATTGAGCGTGTAATGGCCTGACGAATCCACCAGGTTGCATAGGTGCTAAATTTATAACCTCGTTTATATTCAAATTTATCCACCGCTTTCATCAGCCCTAAATTTCCTTCTTGAATCAAATCTAGAAATGAAAGACCACGATTGGTGTATTTTTTGGCAATACTGATCACCAGACGTAAATTGGCCTCAACCATCTCATCTTTGGCTGACCTCATTCGATTGGTCCATTGATCGAGAACCTCTGCCTCTCTCTTGAAACCATCCAAAGTCGTTCCTAAACCCTCTTCGAACCTTTTTAATTTTCTGCGCTCGTTTTTAATGCGAACCCTCCGAAGCTTGGGCGATTCTCCTGGACGAACCATTTCAAGCTCCCTTTCGGAAGTTAAAACTTTATCTCTTAATGAAAGGACCTTATCGACTAACTCATCAACCACTTCCTGCCTGAAATAAAACTTCTTCATGATGTTGTTGAGTTTTTTCTTTTGCTCATCCAACTTTTTGAGCCGCCGATTGCGAACTAATTTTGAAGATCTTTTCCTTAAGAGCTTTCCGGAAATCATCATCTCTTGATCGATGGCCTCCACCTGAGAGCAAAGGCGAGGAAGAGCCGCAAAATAACGATCCTTATTGGCGACAAATTTATCAATGACAACACGGTCAAAACGCTCCTTACCTGCCATGAGACGACGCGTAATCAGAACGCTTTCCTTGGGAACATTTCCAAAGGTAAAAAGGATCGAACGAATCTCGAGATCAGCCTCCTCAATTCTTTTGGCAAGTTCAACTTCCTGTTCTCGGGTTAAGAGGGGAACCTTTCCCATCTGCTTAAGATACATACGAACAGGATCATCTAAAATTTCAAGCTTTGAAGACTCCTCTTCCTCGGAAGCCTCCGTCTTAGCCTTGGCACTCTCTACGGGTTTCTTCTTTTTCGCATCATCAATAATCTCAACATCCATGCTTCGAAGAAGAATTAAAAGAGATTCAATTTCATCCGCAGACACAACATTTTCTGGAAGGACCTTATTAATGTCATCATAGGTTAAGGTCCCCTTTTCTCCAGAGATTTTCAACAATTCTTTAATTTTTAAATTACGCTCTTCTTTATTCATAGTATTCTTGGGTTTTAGCCTTTTTAAATAATGTAGGCAATTCTCCATGGCTTGCCATGGGGAATTTTCATCTACTATAGCACCGTTTACCTTGTGCCATTTAGGCACAAGTTTGCTCTGGTTTGATTATGACTTCACCTTCTAAGACACATAAAAATGAAAAAAGATAAAAAAGAAATAAAAAAATATCACTTTTTATTTAGAAAAGCAATTTCTTTCTGTATATCTTGTAATTTCAATAATATAACGCTTATTTCGCCTTTATTTTTCCCAGACTTTTCAAATTCACTCAATTCTTTAGTTAATTCCTGATATTTCCTTTTGTAGCTATTTATCCTTAGCTTAGTTACCAATTCTTTTAATGTTTTTTCAGGATCCGAAAAAGGATGGCCTTGAAAAAGAATTTTGGCTAAAACTTTCTGAACGTGATGCTCAAAATGGGAAGGAATGAATTCTTTATTCTCTAACATCCTTTGGAAAAATAACTTATGACTTTCACTCTCAAAATGATTGGCAAGTAGTTTCCCTTCTATAGAAGGTAATAACTCCTTCTTGGCAAAGAGAATACGGAGAATATCATCTTCAAGAGGAAATGAAACTTCTTTCTCGACTTCTAAGACTTCCCTTGACCCCTTATCTGAAGTTTTATTTTTCTTAGCCTCTTCTCTCAAAGCCAATTCTGAAATCTCTAGCTTTTCACTAATCACTTTTAAATAATGATCTTTAAGAATAGGACTTTTTAGGCGGGATACTGTTTTTAAAATTTCCTTAGAAATTCCCATTTTTGAAGTCTCATTTTTAAGGGGATAACGAGAAAGCAAAATATCAAGTTTAAAATCAATCATCGAAGGGGCCTGATGAATCAATTGATCGAAAGATTCCTTTCCCTTGGTTCTAATCCAGCTATCCGGATCATGTTTTTCAGGGATCATCGCAATTTTAACGATCATATCTTGATCTAGGAAAATTTCTAAAGCCCGCATCGAAGCCTCCACCCCAGCTAAATCTCCGTCATAGGCAACCACCATCGATTGGGCATATCGCTTAAGAAGCCTAACATGATTTTCATTGAATGCGGTTCCCATTGAAGCTGCAACATTCTCAAAACCAGCTGAAAATACGCTGATCATATCAAGATAGCCCTCAACGAGAATGGCTTGAGATTTTTGAAGCATGGCCTTTTTTGCAAGATGAAGACCATAAAGCAACTGACTTTTATTGAATAAAACGGTATCCGGCGAATTTAAATATTTTGGAAGACGGTCCCCTAAGGCTCGGCCCCCAAAACCTACAATGCGACCTTGAGCATCAAAAATGGGAAAAATAATCCGCCCACTAAATCTCAAATGCTGATTCCCATCTCTCTCGGTCAATAAGCCTAACTTTTCCAAAGTCCCATTCTCCAGATTAAGCTTATAGAGCTCTTTTAAAACCTCAGGTCCATTGAGCGGACAATAACCCAATCGAAAAGTCTCTATCATTTTCGAATTGACCCCACGTTTCTCAAGATAACTTCTCGCCTCCTTCGCCTCAACGGCCTTCAAAAGCATTTTTTCAAAAAAATGAGATATTTTCTCCATCAGTTCAAAAAGATTTTTTTTATAAATCTCTTGAGATCCATCGGCCGTTTTAGAAATAACGACACCCGCTTTTTCCGCTAGAATCTCCACCGCCTCTGGAAAAGAAATATTTTCATATTGACTTAAAAATCCAAAAACATTCCCTCCTGCCCCACAACCAAAACAATGAAAAATTCCCTTTTCGGGATTCACCATAAAGGATGGGGTTTTTTCGGGATGAAAAGGGCATAAGGCCTTATAATTTCGCCCTGCAGCCTTTAGAGGAACAACTTGAGAAATGAGCGCCACAATATCTGTTTTAAATTGAATTTCAGAAAGTGTACTTTCAGGAATAAGCTGAGGCATGGGTATATTTAGTAGTGAGTTATGAGTAATGGGTTAGTGAAAACGATAGATAAAGATTAACTTCCATTCTTAACATCTTGACTCTCTTCAGTCAACTCTTCAGCTTTCTTTTCCATTTGAACCAGTTCTGAAGCTGTCATTTTGGTTTGTAACCAACCGTAAACCTCATTCAACTGGTTGGTTAAATAAGATCCGAGAATGGAATCCTGCGTTTGAGCCTGTAAAACGGGAGAAGGCCATTTTATCAAGGCAGTGAGGAGCAGGGCTGAAAAAATTAAAGCCCTCCCTCCTCCTAAAATGGACCCACCCACTTTATCAATATTGGATCGAAAAAAGAGATGAGAAAGCTTCTGAATCATTTTTCCTAAAAGAAAAGAGAGAAGAATTCCTAAAACAATCATACACCCGATCACAACCCGATCCGAAAGATTGATCCCGAGCGACAGATGATTCGATATTAGTTTTCCAACCGATGAATTTAAGAAAAGGGCAGCAACGATAGAAGCTAAAACTCCCGCCGTTAAAAACAATTCCCCCAAAATTCCCCGTCGAACCCCAACATAAAATCCCCGAGCCGCCAAAGCCATAAAGGCAATATCTAACCAGTTAAATTTCACCCCTCGAGCCCTCCCTCCTAAAGATTATATAACAGTCATTCTCTGTAATCCACAAACTATAAAATATAGCTTTAGACTTTTAGCTTTTTCCTCAACTCATGGTCTAAAATAGCAAGACTGGTAATCGCGGCGGTTTCTGAGCGGAGCGTCATGGGGCCTAAATCAATGGGAATCCAACCCAGGGCTATTGCTTTCTCGACTTCGGAGGGAGAAAAGTCGCCTTCGGGGCCAATCGCAATGACAACATTCTTAAATTTATTTCCTTGATCTACGACACCATCCATCGTTTGACGATCTGTTCTTCCTAAAGTCGGAATCAAAGCGAGGTCAAATTCTTTGGTCTTCAAAATAAATTCATCCCATGTTTGAACGGAATGAACTTGGGGGATATTCACTCTTCGGCATTGTTGACAAGCAGCAATCGCAATTTTTTGCCATCGATCGATTCGAATCGTTTTCTTTACAACCCGCTCTGTAAAAAGGGGAAAAATCTCGTCCACTCCGATTTCTGAAGCCTTCTCAACGATCCAGTCCATCTTCTGAGATTTTGGAATGGCTTGCGCCAAAATCATTTTATAAGGTTTTTCAAAAATTTGACGCTCTTTAAGAACTTGAAGGATTAAATCTTTTTTAGAAATTTCTTTCACCTGTGCTAAAAACTCACGAGCTTGAGGGGTAAAAAGAATAAGTTGATTGAGGGGTTTAACTCGAACAACATGAAGAAGATGATGGGCTTCCTCTCCTTCAAGAATCAGCTCTTGAGATACTTCTATTTCTTTTTTAATGTAAATCCGATGAGAAGTCATTACAGTTTGAAGATCTTTTTCACCTTATCAATGAAAGACTGATACATCGGAAGACCATTTTCAGACTGAATTTCTGAAAATCTTTTGAGCAAGTTTTTTTGCTCCTCATTGAGCC
Source organism: Chlamydiota bacterium (assembly GCA_016178055.1). NCBI lineage: Bacteria > Pseudomonadati > Chlamydiota > Chlamydiota bacterium. The sequence continues at coordinate 17,414 of JACOUC010000073.1, forward strand.
TCACAGGAATTTCGACAATAATCCGAACCCGTTCGTCCCCCTTGCCATGGCCGTTCAAGTCATGCATTCCTTTTCCCTTTAAACGAAAAACCTTGCCGTTTTGCGTCCCACTCGGAATTTTGAGCATGGCTGGCCCTTCTAAAGTCGGAACTTCGACTTCTCCGCCTAAGGTCGCCGTATAAAATGGAACCGGAACTTCACAGAGAATATCATTCCCTTCCCTCGAAAAGAATTCGTCTTCCTCAACATGAATTAAAATATAAAGAGAACCTTCTTCTCCATTTCCAGTACCTGCATTCCCCTCTCCAGACATTTTTAATCGAGATCCTGTTTCAACCCCTGGAGGAATTCTAACTGAAATCTTTTTATGAGCCCGAACGCGGCCCTCTCCATGACAGTGCTTACAGGGATGACGGACAAATTCTCCCCGGCCATGGCATTGGGGACAGGTCTGACTCACCGTAAAAAATCCCTGGCTTCGATGAACTTTTCCGCTTCCGCCACATTGAGAGCAGCGTTCACTGTGGGATCCATGCTCGACTCCCTGCCCTTTGCATTCCTGACATTTTTCCAAACGCTGAAAACTAATTTCTTTTTTACAGCCAAAAGCTGCATCCTTCAAACTAATTGAGAGTTCATATTGAAGGCTCTCTCCATCAGAGCCAAAACCCTCCGACTGCCTTCTACGTCCAGAACTAAAAAAATCGTCAAACATCCCCCCGCCAAATTCCCCCATAAATGTTCGCAGGGCCTCTTCCAAATCAATGCCAAATCCTCCAGACCCAGGCCCTGAGGAGCGTCCTCCTCCAACCCCCGCATGTCCAAAACGGTCATATTGGGCCCTTTTAGATTCGTCGCTTAAAATTTCATAGGCCTCTGAAACTTCCTTAAATTTTTCTTCGGAAGCCTTATCACCGGGATTGCGATCCGGGTGATATTTCATCGCCATTTGCCGATAGGCTTTCTTAAGCTCTTCAAGCGAAGCGTCTCTTTTTACACCTAAAAGTTCGTAATAATCCTGTTTTGCCATGAAACTCCTTTAAAGATCAATTTAACTTACAGTTTAAAGAATCGATTAAATATGAAACCGTCCAAAAAATCAACAAAGTCTTTTTCCATACCCTCCTGCAATCCCCCCCAGGAATCCCCCCGGAATCACATTGATCGGACCCTCGATAAATGTTAGGATCAAATGGGAGTTGTCTTAATATATGAAATATAATATGCGATTAAAGCGATCAAAATCTCTAAGATTTTTAACAGGTTTTACGATTATAGAAATGCTGGTCGTGATTTCTGTCATTGCTATTCTTGCCAGCATTCTCTTACCCGCCCTGAGCTCAGCCCAGAAAAAAGCAAAAATTACCAAAACGCAAACAATGATCGATACTATCACCGTTGCCCTCAAACAATACCGAACCGATTTTGGAGATTTTCCTCCCACCACTATTCCGGGAGTAACAGGGCCGGTATCCGCTGAATGCTTATATTATTATACGGCCGCAACCTTTGTCGCGGGCTCTTCCAACAGTAACATCATTTCAACAGGACCTTACATGGAATATCGAGCCAAAGATTTAGGCACTACAGGAGACACCGCCAATGTGGACGGCAGTAATTCAGCGGTTGAAGCCCTTTATCGCGTAATAGATCCCTGGGGAAATAATCTTCAATACATTCAACCTGGAACCCACAACACCAGTTCGTTTGATATTTACTCCTATGGTCCTGACGGACAGACGGGAATTGGCGAGGACAAGACAAAAGATGACATTACCAATTGGTGAATATAATAAAAAAGGCTTCACCCTCATTGAGCTTCTCATCGTGATTTTGATCATTGGACTGATCGTTCTTCTGGGCCTACCTACATTCACAAAATTCGGGAGCAATATTCGATTAAAGAGTGCTGCTCAACAAGTGGCAAGTCTCTTGCGAATGGCTAGAGGCATTGCAACCACACAAAATATTTCTACCACCGTCACCATTTATACGAGTAATACCAATATTACCCAAGCTGCAAATAAAATCTATATTACAACAGCCAGCGGCTCCCAGCTAGAAAAAGTCTGGGTTGCATCTCCTTTGGTTCAAATTCCCGATGTTTCAGGAAATTCTCAAAATTCTGGAAGTACTCAAGCCAGTTCTCAAACCATTACTTTTTCACCTTACGGAACAACATCTAACTCCTCCATTCACATCATTCAAAAAGGGACTTTGATTGAGGGAAACCCTTATAATCCTGGCAGCACCTCCTATTCTAGCACCACAAACCCTATCGCAAGATCCGAACGCGTCAAATGTTATTCGGTGACCATACTGAATACGACTGGCAGGGCAGCAATCTATTATTACGGAAGAGGACAGCCATGGTCAAATACGAATTTATAAAAGAAACTGCTAGGAGCTGGAGGCTAGAAGCTAAAAGTCAAAACGCCTTTACCCTCTTCGAGATCGTCGTTGCCTTGGGCGTTCTTGCAATCGGGGTTTTAGGAGTTCTAGCCCTTTTCCCTGTGGGGCTTGATACTCAGAAAAGGGCGCTAGATTATTCCAATATTGCAATTCTGGCCGAGTGGAAAATGGCAGATATTTACTATCGCAGCCACCTTACAGGAAGCAATAATAGTTTGACGGCTTACACAAGTTATCCAACAGGGCAATCGACTCCTACTCCATTTGCCCAGAATCCAAAATATTCCTGGCGCTACAATGTCTCAAAACCTTTTTCAGACTTGGCCAATTTCTACCGAGTCGATTTATACATTTACTCTATCAATGATCTCAATAATCCCGCACAATCAACGGAAAATTACTATGAACTTCCGACCAATTAAAAAATGTAAATCTTTAAAATCAAGAGGTTTTACGTTGATTGAACTCTTGAGCGCCCTGGCTGTCTTCACCATCATGGCCCTGGCCCTTTATATCGTTTTCGACCGAGCCAATGCCGTATGGCGTCATGGAGAATATAAGGTCGACCAATATCAAGCTACTCGAACAGCCTTAGACATGATGTCCAGAGAGCTCTCCTCTGCCATTATTGCAACGGGTGGGTCAGGGTCCATTTACCGTCCCTATCTCTGGAGTGTGGATGGAACATCAGGGTCCTTTACAAACCCAAATGATAATTTTGATCAGGACCAAATTTATTTTATTTTATCGAGAAATAATGCCCTTTACGAAGTGGGTTATTACATCGATGACCAAGGCACCTCTTCTCCATCTGATGATCTTTTACGAAGGGCGTATTCAAGTGAAACCACCACTGATTTTGATATTTCTTCCACCTGGACTTCAGGAAACTCCGCTTGCGGAAGTTTCGGCTCCTGCGATGATTTTGCCATTAAAGTGACGGACTTAAATTTCAAATTTATCTATAAGGTGAGCGACAACCAATACTCTGAAGTCGAAACCCTCGAAACAAACCGAGGCTGGGACACCCGCATGGCTTATGAAACGGGCCTTCCTCCCCTGCCTACCAGTTCAACCACCGATGATGGCCTGTTTCCAGATTTCATTGAAATTACACTGCGTGTCGTTGATCAAGCCATGATTGAAAAATATAATGGATCAAACCCGCCTGCCCCTCCCAAAGCGGATAGAAAAGAATTTAAGATTATGATTCCCATGAATCAGAGGAGTTTCCGAAATGGATAAAAGCGATACTCCAAAAAAATTAACTCCCCCAACCCCTCTTACAATAAGAGGGGTGCTTTTCTCTCCCCTTACGACCGAGTCCGGGTACCCGCCGCAGCGGGTGGACGAGGAATCAGAAACTTCCCAATCCGGCGCTGCGCTGATTCTAGCCCTGGGAATTCTCTCTCTCATCACTGTCCTGGCCGTTGCCTTTGCCGTCGTCATGAGATCAGAGGAGAAAGCAGGAAGAAATAGCTTCTATCTCATTCAAGCCCGTCAAATTGCAAATGCGGCAATGCAATATACTATTGCCATTTTGGATAAAGATCTGACGAATGATCAATTAAACACGACCCCAAGCAATTTAGAAATGTACGACTCCTATGATGAAGAATGGTTTACTCTTTTTTCATCATCTATTTCCAGTGACCCTGACCTCGACGGCATTGACCTAGATGGAGATGGAACAATCGAGAAGGAAAAATGGATTTACGTTCATCAAAACTCAAATGGAACGGGGCCGATCATCGGTCGATACGCCATTCGAATTCAAGATGAGGCTGGAAAACTTAATATTAACGCAGCAGGACCTGGCACCCAAAATGGCGTTAAAAGCCAAAACGAGGGGTGGACTCCTTATGAAATTTCCCTCTACAAAGAAGGTGAAATCATTCTTCCTGGAATAGGGGATACCCATGCAGCCGCCATTGTCAATTATCGATACGGGGCCGATCTTGAGCCAGGAGCTAATGCCACTGGAAGTTATCAGGGCGACGACAATAATAACAAGACCGCTCTTGGCAATGATAGGATTGATAATGATGGCGATGAAACATCCGATGAGCTTAATGAAGGCCTACAATCTCCTACTGAATTCGACCCTGAAATCCCCTATGGAGATGATCGGCCTTTTGGCAATCTTGAAGAATTATTAAAAGTGAGCGGCATTGGCTCAAGTACAGTGGATACACTCAAAAATTATGCTACAGTCTGGAGTTATGATACAAACTCGTATTATACTGGATCAACTTGGGCACATAAAATTAATTTGAATCACCTCCTTTCAACCGCTCAACTTTACAGTATTCTTATCGCTCCTGACAGTACAACCACTTCCCAACGAATGGCGGCCAATATCATCGACTTCTTAGATCGCGACGTCTATCCCACTGTCACCACTTCGAGTGCCTCCAGCCCCAGTTCAAGCAATTCTTATATGGGGTTGGAAGGGTTACAATTTAATGAGGTCATGACCAAAAGTTCTAATGTTCTGAAATTATACAACCAAAGCGAGTTAGCATGGCCTGGGGATTGGGTTACGGATTCTGTGAATGGTTACGACCATGGCAATAACGATGGTGGAGAAGGGCAATGGGCATGGTATTGGGATCGGGGAACCTACCAAATCCAAGTCACTCAAACTGGTGCAACAAATATTTCATTTAATGGAATCCCTGCTACTGACACAAATGGGGATAGTTATTACGATGTTTCTGTCCCTGGAGACCCCGACGGCGGGAAACAAGGTAGAATCGATCTTACCATGATTGACCCTGTGGACTCTGACTCTAATGGAGATCCGATTAACGCAACATTTACCTCCATCACGATTAAATCAGGAAAATTCATGGAAATTATTAATCTTAGCCGTCAAAACATTAACTTCGACGTTTCAGAAGGTAGTTCCTGGAAAGTGGTGTTTGGAGACAACTTGACTTCCCCTATTTCTGATGGCCAACCTCTCACTGCAGTAACAAGTTCAAATCAGTTTGCATTGACCACAGCTTGGAATGTTCCAGCGACTCTTACGCTCACAGGACATCTAGAAAATAGCAGTACCTACAATTATCTTCTTGTAGCTGATAGCCTCTATGCCCTTGATATCAAATTTGGAGATGGCAATGGAAGTTGGGGAAATTCTTCTGATCTCACCAAACCTGAACGAGGAACATTGATTGCCAGTAGTGTAGTGAATGAATTGCTTTTAGATGGAGGAACCAACCTCGCTTTGGCGGACGGGTCGGGAAATGTCATTGCTTTTGTCCCAACCTCAGGATCTCAATGGGGTGTTCAAGGTTATGGGGCTTCTACCAACCCAGATTACTCCGTCTATCGTATTTCTCCAGTTCAAGCCACAAAAACTTGGACAGATTCAGCTATAAACGGTCAACCCACTCCGGGGAGTAATAACAGTTCTATGAGCTCTACCGACTTCTATGTCAAAGACCGACCTCTTGCAAGCTTAGGAGAAATTGGAGAAGTTTTTATCGGAACCTCTAATAATAATACTTACGACACAGATTCGACTTCTAATTCGAATTCTAATCAAATTTTCAATCAATTAACACTGGTTGCAAAAAGGCTTGAAGCCGAAGACGGAACAAGCCAACCCTCCTGGAATATTGATAACTCATGCGGTTCTAACATCTGTGGTTCAGATGGAACGACTCAGTATGTTGGCTCAGGTTCAGGTCCGTGGACATGGAGTTGGAGATTCGACATTGGAAACGCTTCCGATCTCACGAAACCTTTCAGATTTAGAAACAGTGACTCGGCCACGGCTTTTGATGTTTTAACCTACAGTCAATTTGGTGTTATGTTTCAATCTCCTTCTGGAACCATTCGTGACCCCAAACCTAATCACAGTGCAACAGTCAACAGTACATCTATTACCAATAATACCGTTAGTATCCAGATTGCTCAAGACGGTTCTACTCCCCCTAAGCTTGATTATGTCGTCCTGACCCCTGAACCCTACACCTGGGGCAAAATTAATATCAACACAGCCTCTAAAAATGTTTTGATGAGTCTTTCAGGGATTGGAAGTTCTACTGCTGATAACATTATCAGCTATCGTATAAATACCAGTCATTTCCACCAAATCCAAGAGATAACAGGAGTATCAGGAATAGGAGAATCCGATTTCCAAGAAATCTCCAACCTCATCACTGTCCGAAGTGATGTTTATCGGATTATTATCCGAGCCGAAAGCATCACTGATACCAATCACAACAACGTCGTTGACTCCGGCGAAAATATTTCAACCGTAAACCTCACCGCCATCGTCGACCGAAACCCCTCCATGCGCTTCCCCGGAACCCGCGACCGCTATAGAATCGAACAGCAGAGATATGAATACAACTAAGATAAGTCACAATGAACTTTTTGATGGGCGAGTAACAAAAAATTTTAGTCTAAGGTAATGCCTAATTTAAGCCATTTCTTCGCCAATGTGTCAATGTCAGCTTTATCTCCTTCATCAATAAAAGGGGTCATAAAAGGGGTCAAGTCTTTTGTTGAATGGTTGCTCTCAACCGCTCCCTAATCCCTCTCACCCTTTTCTCAAATCTCTTATCTTCCTTCAACTTTTCCCTCACCTTCGAACAATGCCATCCGACAACTCCATAACTATTGATGTTAAATCGTTGTGCTATTTCCTTGTGCTTCAAGTCACATTCTTCATGGGAGAGGTAAATCGCTACGTGCCTTGCCTCGTTTTCCTGCCCTCTGATTCCTTTTTCAATCTTTTCTCTTTTTATTCCATATTGTTCTACAATAGCTTGTATTACTTTCTCTACTCTAGGTTTAAGATATTGTGCCTCTTCTCTTGTGTTTTCTTCCTTTGGCTCTCGTCCTTTCTCCCTTATTTTTTCAATGGTTTCGTCTCTTCCAAGGATGGGTGATTGCTTCTTGCTCCGATAAAATGTCTCGGTCTCTTCGTCATTTCCTTCCATGATGTAAGCATTAAATCCATTGGGTCCCTCAAAGTTTTTCAGCAATCTTTCGACCGCTAACCATTGGGGCCTTCTTTGAGCTTTGATGTATCCGATGTGACTGCTCCATCGGTATTCTTTAGGGTTCTTCGCTAGACCTGCTTTGACAGGGTTTAGATGAATATATCTGATTACTTGGCCAAGGTAATTTTCTTCTCCGATTAATATGGCTTTGTATCTCCCACGAAATAGCGGCCCGTCCCTTCGATGTTTACGGTTGAATCGTTGCGTGTATACTCCATCAATGTGTCTCATAACTCTAGAGAGGTTCCCCCCAGGTGTCTGTAGACATAGGTGATAGTGATTCCCCATCAGGGCATACGCGTATATCTTGATTTTCCAAATTCGCTTTGCCTCATCTAACGTTTCTAAAAAACATTCATAATCCTCTTCTTCTAGAAATATGTCTTGTCGAGCCAGTCCTCGATTCATGATATGATAAATCGCATCTTCATACTCGATTCTTAACGGTCTTGTCATATTCCTTATCTTACCTCTTCCTATTCAATCATTCAACAAAAGACTTGACCCCTTTATTTCCTTTATTATTATGTAGCAAGGTTGTGCCTTGAACTGTCTTTTATGCAGCTTGAACCGGTTGGGGTTCTAGAGGAAGGGCCACCACAAATTGAGTTCCTTTACCCACTTCACTGGCCACACGAATTTCTCCACCATGCTGGCGCACGATGAGATCACAAACCACCAAGCCCAGACCCGTCCCTTTCTGCTTCGTTGAGAAGAACGGCTGAAAAATCTTTTCTTGAATCTCCTTCGAAATCCCTTCCCCTGTATCCACGACTGCAATCTCTACTCGCCTCTCTCCATGACTCTCCCCAGGATGAGATTCCACCTTGACCTCTCCCCCTTTTCCTGTGGCCTGAATCGCATTTAAAACCAAATTGAGCAGCACTTGTTTAATGCGATTTCCATCACAGCGAATGGAAGGTAAACGATCTTCAAGATTTAAAATAAAACGAATGTCTCTCTCCTTTGCAGCACTCTCAAAAATTTTTGACTCAGCTCGAATCAGCTCATTAATCTTCGTCTCCTCAAAAGAAAATTTGGGCGGTTTAGCTAAATTTAAAAGCTCATGGATCAAATCTTGCACCCGCTTCATTTCATTTTCCGTCAATTGATAAAAATCCGTCCAAAACGATTGATCATAGATATCAGGATTACGAAGAGAAAGTTCCTTAAACTTGCTTGGAAGGAGCCCTAAAAATGTACTGATTGAAACGAGCGGATTATTAATCTCATGGGCAATTCCGGCCGCCAGCATCCCTAATGAAGCCAGCCGATTGGCCTCTGCCGCCTTCTTTACCGTGCCAATCTTCTCTTCAATCAAACGCTCACGATCTTTCGCCAAATAATAATTCTCAATCGCCCGCATCATGGAAAGACGGACATCCTCATGATCCCAAGGCTTCGAAATATATTTATAAATCTGCCCTGAATTAATCGCCTCGATCACAACCTGAATATCTGAATAAGCGGTAATTAAAATTCGAATGATTTCGGGATACAATCGATTCACTTCCTTAAAAAAATCGACCCCTGTCATTTCAGGCATTCGCTGATCCACAACCACCACAGCAACTTCTGGATGGATTTTTAAAATTTCCAGAGCTTCTTTCCCACTCGGTGCGGTCAAAATTTGGAAATACTCCTCAAATTCCATCCGAAAGGCTTCTAAATTATCCTTCTCATCATCCACAACAAGAATAGGAAAAAGCTTATAGTCCAGGGATAGCATTGTCCATTACCTCCTGTTTTGTTTATACTTCAAAAAAACCTACTTGGCAACCTAAAACACCTCTCGTCCACCATAAAAAATACATCTTCTCCACGTTCCCTAACAAGACCCTATAGCAAATTTAAAAATTCATCAACTGTCATATCAGAATGTCGTATCAATACCCTAAGCGTTCCAATCGAAAGCTCACAATGCTTTTTCACGCGTCACGTGAAATATCATTTTTTAAATCTCCATCTCTTGAGTCGGCTTATTCCACCCCACACTTCAAAAACTTCACAAGGTCATTCTAACATCTTTTCCCCAAAAAAAAAACCATTCACATGTCATCTCGCGCTCATTCACATGTCATCTCTCGTCCCCAGCCCTTTGTTAACAAAGGGCTGGGGACGAGAGATCTTATCTTTCTTTTCACGCCACCTGATGACAAGCCGTCTGCCTCACCGGAAGCCTTACCACAAACTCTGTCCCGCGGCCTGCCTCACTCGAAAAAGACGAGTACTCAGATGAAACTTACCAGACATCAAGCTGCCTTTTTCCCAAATCCAACCTCCCTAGACCTGGAAACATCGATCCACTTAGGATCTGATTCTACGTTGTTAAAATACAACACAACCTCATCAAGACTCATCTTAAGGGTCTTTTCCGATACTTTTCTCTTCCATCGTCTCACTTCAGCCAATGCTCTATCAATCTTTTGCATTTACAACCTCCTGGGGAGTAACAATCTCCATATGCTTATAGCCCATCATTTCATTGATGGTATTCACCTTCTTGATTTTCACAATATTTACTAAATGGCCAAAATTCCAACTCACCACCGCATCCATATTACTAATTGTTGCAATCGCCACATGACGTGCATCATCCATAGACTTCGCAGGGAAAATCTTATGCTGAAGATAAACAGACGCCAATCTCTCTGACTCCATGGAACTCTTCAATCTCTCCAAATCCTTGACCTCATGCATCATTTTTGTCAAAAGAGATTCAGGCGCCGCGAGAATTTCACGTAAAACCACGTCAGAAATATACGCTTCATGCCTGAGCGCCTTTATTTCTGACATAAGCAACCGCGTGATACCCCTTTTTTCCAAGTAATGGTCCGCGAATACATAATTAGGCACGGTGGTATCCAAATATAATCTCAGCTTCGAAACAAAAAGAGTGTTCATAACGCGTAAAACATCACAAAAAAAAAGAGCCCCTTCACGGAGATTATAACACGAGTTATAACAAAACTTGACACCTTTCTTTCCCAAAGAGCCATCAGCCCTTACCCCACCGGATGACACACCGGTTGCTTCACCGGAAGCCGCACTACAAACTCTGTCCCCCGTTCCACCTCATTTGAAAACTCGCTAGAAAATTCGATGGACCCATGATGATTCTCTACAATCTTATGACTGATCGAAAGCCCGAGGCCCGTCCCCTTGCCAACATCTTTCGTCGTAAAAAAAGGCTCAAAAATTCTTCCCTGAACTTCCCGAGGAATCCCCTTTCCATTATCTCGAATTCGAATCTGGACCTCGCCTTCTTTTGAAACCGTCCTCACCCAAATCTCTCCTGATTCACCCAGGGCATCCAACGCATTCAGCACCAAATTCATAATAACTTGATTGATCTGTCCCAGCACGCACTCCACCTTGGGAATCTCTCCTAACTCCAAATGAAGCTTTACGCCCACACCCATTCCAGTTTGAGTTTGATAACTGTCCATAGACTTCTTCTCCGTGAAATCGGCTTCTGAGCTGGATTCGCCATCTTTGCCGGAATGGGTGTGGGGATCCCCCGCAACACGATTTTTCAAAAGCGCAAAAACAGAGCGAATCCCCTGATTAAGATCTTCTTCCTTTAACCCTTCCACATCCTTCCTTGCAAAATTCATCAAATCATCAATCACCGATTGGGTCCTTTTCACCCCCGTCGTCACTCGCTCAAGCAAAGGCCAAGACCCCTTCAAAAACTCATCTCCATGGATCAACCCCTCTCGCAACTTCTGAAGAAGACGATCCACTGAAAAAAGACTACTTGAAACAAAGGTCAGAGGATTATTCATCTCATGGGCAATCCCGGCCGCAAGTTGTCCAATCGACGCCATCTTTGCTGACTGAACCAACTGCATCTGGGCCTCTTTCAACTCCTTCAATGTCTTTTCCAAATCCTCATTGCGCTTTTGAATCTCCCCTTCCATCTCTCGACTCTTCAGAAGAGAGCGAATCCGGGCTTGCAACTCCTCAGAACTAAAAGGTTTAGTCAAATAATCATCCGCCCCATATTCAAAACCTTCCACCTTCATCGAAAGATCTGTCTTGGCCGTCAGCAAAATCACAGGGACATGCTGCGTCTTCGGATCCTCCTTCACCTCGCGACAAAGCTGATACCCATCTTTGATCGGCATCATCACATCTGAAATAATCAAATCCGGCTTATAAAGTTTGGCCGCCTCCACCCCCTCCACCCCATTTTTTGCCTTCACCAAGTTGTAAGTATCTTGCAACTGAAACGACAAAAAATTCACCATATCCACATTATCTTCCACCAAAAGAATCGTCCGCTCCCTCACTCCCAACTGCGTAAGAGGCGCCTCGAAAACCCTCGTATCCGTGCGCTCCTCCTCATAAAGCGCCCGCTCATGAAGCGCCTTGGTCCAATCCGTATCGCGCTTCTTCTCTCCCACTTCCACCCGCTCCGTCCGTTGATCCGTCTTGGCGGCGGGAGGAACACTCGTCAAATGAGGCAAAGTAAAAAACACCGTCGTCCCATGCCTCAGCTCACTCTCGACCCAAATACGCCCCCCATGAAGCTCCACAAACTCCTTTACCAACGCCATCCCAATCCCCGTCCCCTCATGCTTACGCGTCGAAGACGTATCCGCCTGAGAAAACCTCTCAAATATCTTCGGCAAATAATCAGACGCAATCCCGATCCCTGTGTCTTCAATGCGAAATTCTAAAAACTGGCTCGAGGCTGGAGACTCGTCGTTTGCTTCTAATCTAGCCTCTAGCTGTTCTTGAAGTCGCACCCCAATCTTCACCTTCCCCCCCGCCTCCGTAAACTTGAGCGAATTAAACACCAAATTCAAAATCACACGCTCCACCTTCTCCCGATCTAAATAAGTCTCTGGTAGTGAGGACGAAAGCTCGCAAGAAATCCCAATATTTTTCTTCTGGGCCATCGGCTCCACCGACGCCGCTAGTCCCCTCACAAACTCACCTATATTCACCCTTCCTACATGCAGCTCCATCTTCCCC
>JACOUC010000074.1 GCA_016178055.1 Chlamydiota bacterium
ATCATTCAAGAGGAGATTACAACAAAGGTTTGTCAGTTTAAAAAGAGGGTCTTGAAAGGATGAAAAGAAAAATTCCACGTTCTCTTCAGAGGGTGTTGTGGTCTTATGATATTCATAAGATGGATTTGGATACTTCACGAGAACTCATTATTCAACAAGTTTTAAATCATGGAGATTGGAAGGAACTCCAATGGCTTTATAAAAATTATTCTGAGGATGAAATCCGTCTGGTTATTTCACACCCTAGACGCGGCGTTTGGTTTCCCCAAGTTCTTAATTTTTGGCTAAAGATGTTAGATGTTAAACTCCCAAAAAAGACCAAGGGGAGAGCCCTTTTTTCTCTTGAACCTCGAATGGATCTTTATTGATTGAATTTATCGGGCTGAGAAAAAAGGTTTGATTGAGAATGCCGATAGCTTCATTGATATTCGAATTTTGAGTAGGGTCACACTTTTAGGGTCAGGTCTTGAAATATTAGTTTTTTGCTTTGAATAATGCCATTCTTATTCTTTCGGGGGTTATCCTCGATTTTGGTGAAGCGATTTATAGAATAATGCTAGAATAATTTACATTATAACAAGATGCGTCTTAAAAACTTTGAAATTGATTCTATCAAATCAGTGGTAGCGGCCTTAGACCCCGAGGCGAGGGTTTATCTTTTTGGGTCAAGGGTCAAAGATGCTGAAAAGGGAGGCGATATTGATTTATTAATTTTCTCAAGCAAGTTGGAAAAAAATGATAAGGCGAGAATTAAACGAAGCTTGTTTGAAAAAATAGGTGAGCAAAAAATAGATTTTGTGATTACAAAAGATGCTTCAGATCCTTTTGTCAATTTAGTTTTAAAAGAGGCAAAGATGCTATGAATCTTGATCTGAGACGATTGCTCGAGCAAGAGTTAGAGATTTTAGAGAATGCCTGGAAGGTTTTAGACTATTCCTACCAAAAGTGCCAGAGAATTGGTCTAAAGGAAAAATATGAACCTCAAGAACTCGAAAGTTTTGAGACCTTGACCAGCCGATTTGCTCGACTAAGCGATATACTAACACAAAAAATATTTAGATTGATTGATGAGATTGATTTAGATTCGGGAGGGACTGTTCGTGACCGGATCTATCGGGCTGAGAAGAAAGGTTTGGTTGAAAATGCAGATAGCTTTATTGATATTCGGATTTTGAGAAATGATATTACCCATGAATATAAGCCCGAGGCCTTGGAGGATATTTTTAATAAGGTTTTAAGCTTTACCCCAATTCTTGTGGACAGTGTGGGTCGGGTCAGAAGATACTCCCAAAAGCTTTTGAATTTAAGATGATAGTCCCTACGGGACTCATTTCTATGCAGTTTGAAAGTAATAGTATTGGGGTCAGGTCTTGAAATATTAGTTTTTTAGTTTGAATGAGTTCGTTTTGTTAAAAATTGTCGAGATCTGTTATGAATAAAGTGAAAAAAAGAAATTCCTATTCTGATTCAGAAAATGGTCTAGCTTTAGAATTGACTCCTCAAGAAAGAGTGAGATTGGTAGAGTCACTTTGTGATGAGGTCAAGCGAATTCAAAAAAAGCCTTGGAAACCTTTTTTTCGTTCATTTCCAAGCTTTGAAGCGCTTGATCGATGGAAGGCGAAACAAGGGGATCCTCGCTTATGGTAAGAGATCGTCTTACGATCGTTTGTAGTTTACTCAATGAGCATGGGGTGGATTATGTCGTTGCAGGCGCCTATGCAAGTATTCTACATGGATTGGCCCGCACCACAAAAGATGTGGATATTTTTATACGAAAGTCGCATCTCAATATTGAGAAAGCATTGAAGGCCCTCACCCAGTTACCTTACCATATTGCAAGTGAGATTGACGTGGAAAAGGTTTTGAAAAGTCCAGTAACCATTGTTGGCGATGATCCTCGGGTTGATTTATTGACAGCTTTGAAGACAGTTGATTTTGAAAAGGCATGGAGGCACAAGGAAATGGTAACGATTGAGGGTGTTTCGATTCCATTTTTATCTTTGGGTGATTTGATTCGAAGTAAAGATACTGATCGCTTACAGGATCAGGCAGATAGACAATTTCTATTAAGGCTTCAGAAAAAAAGAAGCTAAATTTTAATCACCTAACGGTGACCCATTGATTAAAAATTTAGCCCTAATTGACATACACATTTTTTTGTGTATAATGTGTATAGATTCCAAATATTGAAAGCCGATGAAGGAGGTTTTTCCATGTTAAGAACCAATATTGTTCTAGATGAAGCATTGATTAAAAGCGGGCTTAAGGTTACAGGTTTTAAGACAAAACGGGCGCTCGTTGATTATGCTCTTCGTGAGTTACTCCGTCATGAGGCGTCAGAGAAAATATTAAAATTGAAGGGGAGGGTCCATTGGAAAGGGAATTTATCTGAGTGGCGTAGAGGAAGGCGCTTAAGGTGATTCTTGTTGATACAACGGTATGGATTGATTTTTTTAGGGATAAAGAGACTTCTCATGTAGCCTATCTTGAATTTCTTCTCAAAAATCATGAAGATGTTTGTTTGTGTGGGGTGATTCTCACCGAAATCTTGCAGGGGATTCGAGATGAAAAAGAATATCATGAGACCTTTCAACTGCTTCGTTCGCTTATTTTTATTGAAATGGATTTTGACACCTTTCTTTTAAGTGCGGATATTTATCGAAAGCTAAAGGCTAAAGGTGTTACGATCAGGAAATCTATTGATTGTATGATTGCGGCAGTTGCGATCGAAAATAAATTGAAACTTCTTCAGAATGACAGAGATTTTGGTCCTATTGCTAGATATTGTGGCTTAGAAATCGTTCAAAATTAGATAATCTCTCTAGTTTTATAGGAATTTTTGTAGGGGTCTGATTGATCAGACCCGCATGAGAGGTTCGGGCTTGATGAATCAAGCCCCTACATTTATTTCCCTACATTTATTAGGATCAAGTTAGATTAATTAACATAACTTATTTATTTAGAATTAGTTGTATCAATAATTGATATAAAATTTATTCTTTTTGTAAGCGTTTTTCCCCCTATATACCCAAGAACAGAGATAGGAAAATGGAATTCCCCGCCTCGACTCGTCCGACGACTGAGTCGGGCGAGGCGGGGACGCAACATCTTGGGGCACTTGGCCTTCAGAAATGCCAGAAAAGGAGGCCCGCTGCCTAAATGGCAGACAAAGGGCCGAGTGCGCTAGTAGATGTTTCTTTTCCTTAGGAAGCGACAGACACTTGTCAGCGTAGCCTTAAGTTTTCTTCAGGCCAATATGTCTCAAGCTGTTGCGTCTCGGTTCTCATTTCCTATCTCTGTCCTTGGGTTGCAAAAAAAAGTTACAAAAAAATAAATTTTTTTTACCTTTTTATGCTCAAATGTGTCGATATAGGTGTAAGTTATAGTGTGTGAGGTTCCATTTATGAGCCATTGGAAGTCGAAAAGAGGCAAAAATCCTTTGATCAGAACCATTTCCATTATTACGCTTGTGGCATTTTGTTTTTCCTATCTCCCTCAGGATGTAGGGTTTGCACAGGAAAAACAGCTCGAGGCTCGAGGCTCGAAGCTCGAAGCAAAAACACAAACTCAAGAAGTATTTACCTCGAGCCTCGAGCCTCGAGCCTCGAGCAAAAATAGTTTTCAACTAAAAATTCCCAACTCCTCTATCCTCAATGAGTTAAGAATTCCATCGCAGCTGGGTGACATCATTCAGCGTTATCAAGGGTCTGACGATAAAAAGTTAGTCATTCACATTCAGGATGTTCATTGCCACTTTGAAGCGCAATCCAATACCGCAAAAATTATTGATGATCTCTTAGATAAACATAGTTCTCATGGACTCAAAATTGTCGGTCTTGAAGCGGCAGAGGGACCTGTCGATACATCTCTTTTAACTTCCTTCCCTGATAAAAAGGTACGAAAGATGATGGCTCAATACTTAATGGAAAAAGGAAGAATCACCGGAGCCGAATATTTATCCATTATTAAAGATAAACCCCTTCCATTACAAGGCATGGAAAACATGTTTCATTATTTTGAACATCTTTTTCAATTTCGACAAGGGCTTGATCTTAAAGATAAGGCTCTTCCCATATTAGATGCAATTCAAGGTAAAATAGATTCCCTTCGCCAGAAAATTTATTCAACCGAGGCGCTTACTCTACTCCAGAGAGAGAAAGATTATTTAGAGGGAACAACTCAGCTCAGTGAATATGGTGAATTTCTTGTAAGTGAAGCAGGGAGGTTGGGAATGTATTTAACTCCCCCAGCCCCTCTTAACCTAAGAGAGGAGCCTAACTTATCTGAAATGGGGAAGGATCTTTCGCTTAATGTAAAAGGCGGAAATTCTTCACTTGATTTAAGAGCGGGAAACCCTCCCCTTAATTTAAGGGGAGATGGAGGGGTTACGGCGAGCACCAATTTCTCCCTCATGCTTCACGTGGCCGCTCTTGAGAAACAAATTGATTTTAATAATGTAGAAGAAGAGCGATTAAAGGTTTTGGAGGATTTAAGTCACAAACTCGTTCGGGAAGAAATGGTCGAACTCATGACCAAGAGCTTGTACTACCGCTTAGAGAAAATGGATGCGTTTGAATATTATACGTATCTCGCTCAAATTGCGCAGAGAGCAGGAATAGAATTTAGGGAAGACCGTTCGGTTGATAGAACCGGAAGGCTCGAAGCTCGAGGCTCGAAGCTCGAAGCAAAGGCAGAAAGACAGCTCGAAGCTCGAGGCTCGAAGCTCGAAGCAAAGGCAGAAAGACAGCTCGAAGCTCGAGGCTCGAAGCTCGAAGCAAAAGCAAAACCACAAACAAAACCACAAACGCAAGAAGTAGTTGTCTCTAACCTCGAGCCTCGAGCTTCGAGCCTCGAGCAAAGTCTTAGCCTCGAGCCTCGAGCCTCGAGCAAAGTACTAGCCTCGAGCTTCGAGCAAAGTACCCTCAAACCACAACCTCCTTATTCTAACCTGTCAAAATATATCGAAATGACCGAGGTCTATCACCAAATTGACAGCGACCAGCTTCTGAAAGAATGTGACGAAATCAGTAAAGAAATCCAGAAGAGACTCCTAAAAACCCCTGAAGAAAAGAAATTAAAACAGATTGAGGAAGACTTCATTATCTTAAAGAATTTATTCCTTCTTGAAATGAAAAAAAGCCAGTTTCAGTATTATCTTGCGAATCAGGGAAGAATATTGGCGACTGGCATTGTTAATGGGATAGAAAAACTTGAAAGACAGCTCGAAGCTCGAGGCTCGAGGCTCGAAGCAAAAGCAGAAAGACAGCTCGAGGCAAAAACTGAAAGACAAAAGCTTGAGGCAAGAACAAAAGGGGGAAAAGATGGAGCAACAGTTCGAGAAACTGGAAGTATGGAAACAAGGGATGGAATTGACGAAAAAGATTTACCAAATTACGCTGGAGTTCCCGAGGGAAGAGCAATACGGGTTGACAAGTCAGCTCAGGAGGGCATCAGTCTCAGTGCCAGTGAACATAGCGGAAGGCAAGGGAAGATTTCACAAGAAGGAGTTCATTCAGTTCCTCTTTATAGCACGCGGATCCCTGTACGAGCTGATGACGCTGATTCGAGTGGCCGAGGAGTTAACGTATCTCAAGAGAGAAAGAGTAGAGGAACTTCGTACGATGATGGGGCAGATTACGGGGATGATCAACGCATTAATCGAAACCATTCGGTGAATTTTTCTTCGGATTTTAATCTTTTAACCTCGAGCCTCCAGCCTCTCGTGTTTTTACCTCGAGCCTCGAGCCTCGAGCCTCGAGCTTATTAGAAGCGTCCCAATCCCTCGACGCCCATCTAAAATCTTTGACCGCATTCTATGAATATTCTGATCATCGCGAAAAGGCGATGGTTGATAATACACTCAAGAAAATGGAAGAAGAAAAAAGTCCTATTGCCATTCTCTATGCGGGAGGTTTTCATACGGATGGTTTGATGGAGCGTTTAAAAAATGAAGGGGCCTCTTATGTCGTTGTTGCTCCTCGGATCACTCAATTCAAATTAAAAACCCCTTATCTTTCCATTATTAAAAATGAAACCACCCCTTTAGAAAAAAGTTTAATCGATTTAAATAAGAAGGAGAAGTCGGCGATTGAGGTTATCCCTCTGGAAGGCACTTCTACAGTTCCAGCAGGGCTTTCAACACCTGCTGAGAATGGCGCAGCGGAGGCGGTAGCTGTTCGAGATTCTAGGCTGACGGAAGCGGTTATGGTCATTGAAACACTAGGGGTCAGTGAAGCTTTGACTAAAGGGGAATCTGGAGAACAAATTGAAAAAAGAATTCGAGCTCTTACTAAACACTGGCGGGAAGTTGCCAGGGAGCTGAATGTAGCTGCTCGATTTATCGAGCCCGTCGTCGAACCCTCCAACGGGTCTGCTCCTTCGACATTGCTCGGGACAGGTAAATCAGACCCCTACGCGCTTATTGATAAGTTTGATTTTCGATTTCAAGACTTGGAACGTGTTTCTCCCTCGAGCCTCGAGCCTCGAGCCTCGAGCCAAAAAATCATCGTTCCCATTCATGTCGATGGCCAAAGACGTTTTGATTTGGTTCTCCAAGTTTCAGATTTAGCGGACCTGAATGCAGCTACCATCGAAGCCAGCATCGTTCCTCATATTGAAATAACGCCCCCTTCAATTCCTCTGACTCCGCCTGGGGCTGCAGGTGTTGTTGCACCAGTTGCTCAGGTGTCTTCACCAGCTGTTCGAAATGGTTCTATGCTAGAAAATCTTGATTCTTTACATTCTGCACTCATCTCCGGCGCCCTTCGCGATTTGGATCAGACGGATACGGATGTGGAGTTGGATGATGCAGGTAAAATAGAATTGAAAGGTTTAGCTGCACAGGCTGGAGAAGAGGTGCTTGCCTCTTACACGATGGAAGTGGGAGGTGTAACTATCAGTTACAAGGTAGTCGAGTCTGAACCGGGAAGTCAAATTGGAAAGTTTTTTCAGAAGAGGGGAATTCGAAATGCCTATCATTTAGCGTCTTCTAGTCCTTCGACTGGTTTATCTGTTACGGTCTTTATTCCGAAAGGGCTCAACGGTGATATCGATAACCCTAATACAGAAAAAGGCTTTAGAGTTCAGCATGAGGTGTTTGAGGCGTATCAAAGAAGTGAATTAAAAAAAGATGAAGCGTTAACAACATCTACAAGAAAGAGCCTCATTGATGCTGCTCAATCTTCTGTGGATTTTCTTTCAGAAGGTGATAATTCTGAAATTGAAAGAAATCTTCCAGATGCTTTCTTGGTGTTGGGTAATCAAGATTTGAGGCCTGCTCTAGAATTTGCGAAATTCTACAGCAATCGTAATTTATCTGAACGAAGAATTCCCATTGTTCTTGCTGGAGGCCGCGGCCGGGGAACTCTGCCGCTGATTGATGCTGTCATTGCTCACTATGGAAGGAATCTGTCTAGTAGAGAATTAGCGTACTTAGAGGGTGCAAAGGATTCAGAATCAGGTTTATATGAAACAGATATTTTAAGGCTTGTTTTTACAAAAGAGGGGATCAGCTCTGACCTTTTGGAAACCGAAGAAACCCCTTCTCCGAATACCTTGTCCAATGCCCAAAATTCAAGGCCGACGTTGGAAGGAATCTTTAACGCTCGAGGTATTACTGAACCCCGTATTGCGATTGTTCATTCACCCGCGCTTCTTAGAAGAGTTCCTGCTGTGGCTCCTTTAGCGGGATGGCCGCAAGATTGGAAACCTTTAAAATTTAAAACCTACGATTTTAATTTAAATGAACTTTCTGATGCCGAGCTTGTTTTTTGGATGGGATATCTTTTTGGTTTTCCCAAAGAATATGAAGGTGAAATGAATCGAAGAAATGAATTTCAGGGGCTTACGGATGCGGCAAATGGAATTGCAAATGCGAAAAGCGATGTTCAAAGACCAGCTCTTCCTGAAAAACAGCAGCAGGCTCTTGACATAATTCAAAAGGCTTATGGAGATTTTCTAAAAACTCAGCGTCCCCATTATAATCGTCAAAAAGGAATTCTTGTTCCAACCAGCAGCGCTCGTACAGCCCATATGATCGCGTGGCGTCGGCAGGTTGCTGCGAATACTGCATGGAAGACCATTGACGATTGTCCTTTCCTGAAGGAGGAGCTTGCAAGGTTGAGTCGGCCCCAACTGGAAGCGATGTATTCTGATGAAGCGATTCAAGCAAGGAAAGATGTTCATGATGCCCTGACACGTCGTTATATTCCAGGACTTGCTCCGTCTGACTGGGAGAGAATAAATGCTTTTGAAGGTTCAGTAAGGGCATATGCTTATCAACTTGCACAAGCTAAGACTTTAGAATTTCAAGTCACCCCAGCCCAAGCAAAGGCGATTCTAGAAAAAATTGATTCTACTGATAGCGGTTTTATCTGGAGGAGAAAGATACACCTTGACGATACTGAAACCCATATTGATTGGTCGTCTGGCCCTGGTCTTCGCGGTTTTGTAGAGGGGCTTCGTTCGTTTCGAATCGGGAGTCCTGAGAATGCGATGAATTGCCTTCGCCACCATGCGTATGAGGGAGATGTTTTTAAATATTTTGACTTATTGATGAAGGACTTTCCCGAATCTTTAGCAAATTTTAAAGCTCAGATAGTTCTTCTTGAGAAAAAAGCATCAGAAGCAAATCAGCAGAAAAATTATGGGCAAGCTGTCGGGTTCAATCTCCAGGCCATCGACCTCATCGAACGGCTCTTTGATCGGCTTTCGTCCATTTCTTTAGTGAGTGTGAAAGAAATTCCTAAGATTAAGATACATCCAGTTTCTCCTTATCACGAAGAAATGGGCGGGAAGTATCGAGAGGGTGAAATTACAGTTCCCACGTTAAATCTTATTCGCAAAATGCCTGCTTCTGGCGCCGATGTGAATTTGGATCCTGTTTCTCCTCTTAAGACTTCAGACCAGGAACTCGGTGAATACAGGGCTGCAACTTTAGAGAGGCTTGCTGAGGCGAAAGAAACAGGAGAGAAATTTTTGATGCTGACCTTGGCGGCTGGGGAGTCCTCCAGAATGGGGAAGGGACAAATTGCACATTTGATTCTCGATGCGCTGAATGAGGATGCCGAGCAATTTATAGACAAGGATAAGTTGACGGATGAAGATAGAAAAGCGATTGGAGAATATCAGGGTAGTTTGCAAGCCTATATCAGTAGTTTAGTTGCTATTGCAAGGGATTTGGAAAATAAAAATTCGGCTCAAACAGCAGACAAACTTAAGAGTCTCCTTTATACCGCAAAGGCCTTGGCTCCCTCAGCAAAAGTAGATGGGAAGTGGTATAGCCTCTTAGGTGTTAATTTGATGAATGCCAAAAAGGCCAATGATGAAATGGATAAGGCTGACTATGGCCGACCTTTTGTGGCAGGTCTCATGATTAATATGAAATATCAAAAATCCATCATGGCAGATTTAGAAAGAAATAAGAATTATGGACTTACACAAGAGGAGTTATTCATCTTTTATCAACCTTTGGGTTATGCCATCGCTGGGACAGAAGCGGATGTAGAGGAAATTATTAAAGATGAAAGGGCCAAGCTTGAGAAGGAGCAGTTAAAGCCAGAAGAGTTCAGTTTTAAGAATGCTGACGAAGAAAATTTTGCGCGTGAATACGCCCGTCAACATGCCGGAGAGGCGTTATATGCTTTAGGCCCAAAGGCCGAAGGACATGGCTGGATTTTCCCTGCCCTTCTTTTGACTGAAGGAGGAGTGAGTGAGCCCCCGATTGTGAGCCTTCGCAAAATGGGAGTAAAAGAATTATGGCTTCATAACATTGATAATATGGCCACCATTGACGATCACTGGCTCGCTGCTTTCGGAATGAAAATTAAAAAGGATAAGCTCGTCACTTTTGAGGTTTCGGCACCCACTGAGGCTGAAAAGGGACGTGGAGGAGGAATGGGAATTGTTGAAATAGATGGAGAGCGGTATAACCTTCAAATGGAATGGGATGTGATTCAGGCTTCCGCCAAGGCTAGAGGTATCTCTCTTGATCAATTGGTCCAACAAACGCCAGATTCACCCTTTAACAATGCGACTTCTCAGCAGGATGTGATGGCCGCCTTTTCAAATCTTTTAGGAAATGATTTTGATGAAGCGATGGTAATGGCAGACGGACCAGCCAAAAATGAAGCTTTGGCAAAATTAACGGCTCGTTTAGGACAGGCAATGAAGCCAGTTCCTTTGAAGAGAACTGAAATGATAGAAGTGGTTCAATCTGATGGAACAAAAGTGAAGCGGCCTATTGTTCGAGTTTTAATGGAGCTTCGTGCCTGGGAGATTCAGCAGGCCGATCCCAAGGGAGTCGGTTCTGTTTATACAGCTTCGGCAGAATCGCTTAAAGGACAAAAAGCAGAAGCTTTAATGCAAGGCCAGTTCGGACCTGCAAAGACCATGGGCAATTATGATACGTCTTATCTCCAGGCTCATCGAACAGCAAAGACAAAGCTGGTAGTGAATAAGAAAATCCCTCTTTTTAAGAATCTTCCGAAAAATGCTTCTTCCGAACGAGCCCCGCCGGCGCCTGGAAATGAATCTAAAAAAGGTGGAGTCGTTTTGCCCCAGCTTAATCCTTTCCTTGCTCTTGGAATTGTTTTTGGTGTCCTTCTTGTTTTAGGAGTGCCAGCTGAGGTTGCCATGGTGTGGGGTATTCGGATTTTGATGGGGGCTGCGATTCTTGGAATTCCGATCTTCTTTTTCTTGAAAAGTTCTTATTCGATTCGCACCCCATCTCGTGGAATCCGAGCCTTAGTGCTTGCCGCCCTCTTAGCAGGAGCTCCTGCTTCGCTTCAGGCACGAGAATTAACTCCAGAAGTTCGTGGAATTGCCGAGAAAGTTCCATTTCAGATGAATGGTCATAATGCGACTGAGGTGATTCAGGTACTGACAGCGTTTAATGGAAAGCCCGTTTCTGAGATTGAAGCTAGTTTGAGGGATCAGGGGTTTTTAAGTGCACAAGAATCTTTGGTTTCGAGACTTACAGCTGACAATGAGCAGGTGCTAGGTACATGGGGTGTAACGCATCAGCAGATGGTTGTGCCATTAAGATTGGCGATGGAAACGGCCGATAAAGCATCCCGTGCCGGAAAGTGGAAAACCTTTAAATATGCGGGGGAAAAATATCGGGTTAAATTTGTTGAGCTTGAGAGCTCAGGAATTTCACCTTTTGACACCACCATTATAAGCAACCGTTACTATACTATTGAAAGAAAGGAAAATGGAAACTGGCGGGCTGGGGTTGAATTTTCAGGAATTTTACCCTCGACGATCGAAATGGTTGGTTTTTACGGAGGCTCTGGAACGAATAAGAGATTGGAACCTACCGCTATTAACAATCTTTTTCGTCTGACCGATTCTTTTGATGAAGAAGTTCAGGCGGCTGAGCATCTGGTTCCGACTGAAAATGAATACGCACAAGCTTTAAGAGGAGGAAAAGAGGCGTTGACTCGATTTCTTGAAACCCGTGCCTTCCCTTATTGGGGTGTAAGGATTAGGCCCGCTCTTCCGGAGGGAAGGGGAGTTGATTGGCGGCCTTTGTTAACAAAATATGTTGATCAAAATTTTAGAGGGTGGAGGAAAGCATCGAGAAGAGGAAAATTAGACTTAGAGGCTCTTAAAGGAGTTTTTGTTCGTACCAATCAAGAAAAGATTGACGGAATTCAAGACTGGCTTGTCGCGATTGATTACAGGGAGACTGTAATTCATGGACCTTTCGAGCCTTTAGGCGGTGATTTGATGATTGCCGGAATGGGTGGCAGGGCTGAGGTAGGGCGATTTGTCGTTGACCATGTTCTTCCATGGGTGGGATTACGTCTCAGAGACCCTGCTCTTGAAAAGTCTCCTGCGTTTAAGGATTTTGCCAAAAAATACTCGGTGCCAAGTGCGACGCTGAACCAGATGTATGAAGAGCTGGAAGCAGATTATCCCGCCTGGGCTGAAATGGCCCCGACAGAAAAGGGTTATCAATACGCGTTAAGAGCAGCGAAAGAGAAAAATTCACCTGCTTTGCTGATTACATTTCTGGAAACTTATCTTAGGGAACAGAAATATAGTTTGACTCCACGATTTCGAAATCAGCTTGAGGCGTTTGCAAATTTTCTTTTAAAAGGAAGCAAAAGCTTTGATCAAATTGCTCGTTTGGTGGTAGACATAAAGTGGAATATTGTCACCCAATCCGCTTCTTCCACCTCTGGCCGAGCAGGACTGGCTACTGTTAAAAACCTCCTCGTCGCTACCCTCGGTGCCGCCGCCCTTTTAAGCGCCATTGCAGCCGGCCCTCAGGCAAATGCGGCTGTGCCAGCACCAGCGTCTGTTGTAGGGGCGTCTGTTGTAGGGGCTTCTGTTGTAGGGGCTTCTTCTGTTGTAGGGGCGTCTGCTGGTGTAGGGGCTCGATTTATCGAGCCCACCACGCCGGCGGGTCCGATGAATCGGACCCCTACAGCTGCAGGTACCGGTCGCCAGTCATCGGGTGCTGAACAATCTGCGTTACAAACTCTGGTTCGCGAAGGAAAAGTTCTTTCTCAGCGAGTTGTTATAATAACGCCTCGTACAGATCAAGAAAGGCAGCGTTTCCAAAGAATGGCTGGACCCATAGCAACGGAATTAAAACCAGGAGAGTATTTTGTTACGCCAGCAGCTATAGAGAGTGCTTTTGATCGTCAAGGAATTAGTAATGCTTTAAACAGGTGGGCTCAAGAAGGTTGGGCTCGTTCAGATGTTCAGTATCAAATTAATTCAAAGGCAAGTTCAAAACCTCAAGCTCAAGCCAATAAACCTGCGGCTGGAAAAGTATTGGCAGCACCAAAAGCTCCAGCAAACGCTCCAGCAAACGCTCCAGTTCAAACTTCAATCCCTCAAGAAGAAGCGAGTGTTTGGCTATCGATTTTGGGTGGAATAAGGGCGTTTTTATTAGGCGGAGGATTAATTGCTTTTGCTCTTGGGCTTATGGCTCTTGATTTAAGACGGCTTGCTCGCGGGGTAAGTAAATCCTCTGCGCCTTCTTCTGTAGGGGCTCGATTGATCGAGCCCGCCACGGCGGGTCCGATGAATCGGCCCCCTACAACCGCGGGAGGACAGCAAAACCAGCAAGTTTCAGAAGTTCGTCCGGCAGAGGTTGGTAACCCTGCTGCAATACAAACGGTCGCTCCGGGAAGGCAAGTTGTTTTATCGTTTTTAGGATTTACCATTAATCTTAGTTCCTACTATGCTAGGTATTATGTTGCTGAGCTCGGTCGAGTCTATGAGACAGAAGGACCAACGAAAACTATTTTTGTCTTAGCTCAGGACATTGGTCGGGGGATTATTGCTGGCAGTCTTGAAGATGCGATGCGTCAGAGATGGGAAGCTGCTCAGGAAGCTCGTTATAGAGAAAATACGCGAGACCAGATTGTGAGAGAAGAGCAAGTTTTTCCAATACTCGCTTATCTAAATGATGCTCAGGGAAACAAGAAGACTGAAGATCCTTTCTTATCACTACAAAAAGCCATGAGCGGCATGACCGATGAGAGAGAAATCGCAGCTTTCTTAAAGCGTTATTCTCAAGATAACCAATTACCATGGAGAATTGAAAGAGCGGTTTTTGAAAGGACGGATGTTCATTCCAGAGGATCTGCAAATGTTATTGTGGATGGACAAGAAGATGCTGTTCCCTATGAAATTAAGACGGGGGAGCGTAACACTATTTTTATTAAGATTAATGAAGGTTTGTTTGAAAACTACTGGCTTGTTTTTGGATCTGATGTGCAAGGAAGGCTTTCAAAAGGGGGCTTTCTCCCTTTAAGGCGCTCACGACGAGAATTTTTATCCTGGTATGACGTTCAGCAGTCTAGAAGTGATGAAAATCAAAATTATGCCATTTTAAAAGTGCGCACAATAAATCTAGGAGGACTTTGGGGCTTCCTTACCGGCTTTCAATTAGGACGCGGTTCTTTCACCCCCTCTGCGCAATGTGCTCAGGCCCTTTTTGTTGCAGGTGCAGCAACAATTGCCGCTACCCTAAGCGCCTGCTCTGGCCCAGAAGATCTGGTCGCTCCATTTGATCGCCCTGATATTGTGAAATCAAATGTAGATACCTGGAGCAGTAATCATCAGGATTCGAGACCTGAATATTCTACAGAATTTGTGAGAGACTCCTCTGGCCGAATTATTCGTGGAACACATAAAATTCTTCTGGATAAAGGAACCAATAATGCGAATGGCGCTCTTGTAAAATTTGTCGGAGATTTTAGTGGGAAAAAAGAAATCAAAGTTAATGTGAGAGGTGCGCTCAAGAGCGATGGACAGTTTACAGTTCAATTAACAGATAGTGAAGGAAGAGTCCACAAAGTTGATTATGGTCCAGCGGATAAAGATTGGCAAGGTTTGGTCATTCCCTTAACAAATTTAAAAGTAGGCGGACCCGAAAAATATCAATCGGATTTATTGGGCGATATTACGACAATTGAATTTGTTCCTGTCGAGGGGGATTGGTTTGAAGTTGATGGAATTTCCATGTTTAATATTAATGCTGCTTTGCCTCTCCATGGTTATACGAATGCTGAAGAAAGCATAGATTATCAAGAGGGTTTTACTTATAGCGGAGTTCCAGGAGTGCAGGGTGGAAGCGTTAAAATTAATCCTGACTCAGCAACGCGCTCGCTTACAATGGATTATTCAATACCCAGTGCAGGGCTTTACAATACAAATGTCTATGGAACTGCGGCATTTTTCCATCCTGTAAGCACTGAAGAAGGTGCTCCAAAGAGTGCTGCTTTATTTGCTGATGGAGAACTTGTTTTTTATCTCGCGATGGATCCAAACACAACAACACCTGACGTAAAACTTACCTTTCAGAATGTTTTTAGCCCTGGTAAAGATCCAGAAGATCCGGATACGTACACGGATAAAGGAAATTATACTCAACAAATAACCTTTTCATCCTCTGCTGTTGATAATGGAGAAGCCTGGGGATCCAATCGGCCTTATGCAGCAATATCAGCTGACGATATTGAATTTTATCTTCAAGCCCTAACGATGTCATGGCAAGAAGGAGAGCAAGCTGGATATACAGAAACTTTCGATACAACAAACACGGATGAAGTTGAGGCAAATTTAACAACAGCAGAAGTTCTTGTCGACGGCACAATGGTTTCAAATGCCCCTCAGGATGCCGATGGAAATTATGTTGTGCAAGGGACAATGAGGGGGTTGTATGGGGAGTTTAAGGCAGAGGGCGTTTTAGGAGGGGTAAACACCTTTATCAGTGAAACAGAGAACACGGCAGCGTATCCGACGAACAGTGCGATCACGGCTATCGTCAGTGAAACATCGGATGGAACGAACGGAACAGTCAGTATAGACATCACGAAATCGACAGCG